>JAFGSU010000161.1 GCA_016934435.1 Candidatus Zhuqueibacterota bacterium
AGTATTATTACGACCGCATCCAGGCCGGCGTGCAGGTAACCAAAACTGCATTCGAAATTGTCAGGGAAACCGAAACAACCGCATTGGTGGACGGCCATCACGGCATGGGGCATGTGATTGCGTTTCGTTCGATGCAAATGGCGATCGAAAAGGCTAAAAAATATGGCACCGGCGCCGTGGCTGTGCGCAACGGCACCCATTTCGGCATCGCCGGCTATTATGCGCTGATGGCTGCCAACGCGGGGATGATGGGCTTTGCATTCACCAATGCGCGTCCGGCCATTGTCCCCACTTTCGGCGCAGAGCCGATGCTGGGCACCAATCCGATCGCTTTTGCCGCGCCTTCGGATACGGATTTGCCCTTTTGTTTCGACGCTGCGACCTCGATCACCCAGCGCGGCAAGATCGAAGTGGCGGCTCGCGCTGAGAAGCCGTTACCGGAAGGCTGGGTGGTGGATGAGCATGGCAACCCGGCAACCAATCCGGATCAGGTTCTCAAAGACCTTGGCGAGGGCAAGGCGTCGCTGCTGCCGCTGGGTGGCGCCGGCGAGCTCCTGGCCGGCTACAAAGGGTATGACCTGGCGACCATGGTCGAAATACTGTCGGCTTCCCTGTGCGGCGGCGTGTTCATGAAGGATTTATTAGGGTATGCCCCGGACGGCTCGCGCCGTCCCTATATGCTGGGGCATTTTTTCTTGGCGATCAACATCGAACAGTTCATCCCGCTCGAGGAGTCGCGCCGCATCACCGGCGGCATCATGCGCGATTTACGGGAATCGAAAAAACAGGACGGACAGGAGCGTATTTACACGGCCGGCGAAAAGGAATACGAAAAAGAAAACATAATTCGTGAGCAGGGCGTGCCGGTGAATGCGAACCTGCGCCGGGAGCTGCAAATCATTCGGGATGCGTTGAGGATTTCCGGATACGAAAGCTATTTTTAACGGGAGAGCTGATTAGTAACCGGTTAAAAAACTGATAATTTATGAATGGTGTGAAAATAGTAAGTAGATTAGAAAAGGTTGAATTGAGAAAATTCTGGATCAAAGAAGCCAAAGATTTTTGCACATGGCTTAAAAATTAATTAGACATATTATCAGAGCAGATAGGTTATGAATTGTCTCGCCCAACCCGAATAAACAGGAATATAAAAGAAAAAATAAACAATGAACCGCCGAGCGCGCAGACCGCTGAGCTGAAATAGTTACTTTTCTATCCAGCTCGGCGCAATCTCCATCCGTTTATGCAGAGCGTCAGAGAATAAAAGTATAGGTATATTTCAGCAAAACCGTCCGATTGGTCGAATAGGGCACCACAGGTAGCGAGCGATAGCGGTTGCTGTTGACTTCCTCGTCATACACCAGATAGAAATCGTTGCCCTCCCGGGGATTGTAACGCAGGCGAAAATTGGCCATGGTTGTATGCGCCGCGCTGTTGTATTGCACAAAAGCCGCCACAGAAAGCTGCGTATTTAACATCCACAGTGCGCGACATCGAACGATGTGGGCGTTGAGCCGCTGATCGCGGTCAGCAAATACGACATGATTGTATTCATAATAGCCGCTCAGCTCTAAATCGGACGAGAAACTATAGAGCGGCTGTATACTGCCGGACAATCGCCAGCCGTCGTAAAATGATCCCCCCTGCAAAGCGAACACTGCTACCATGTTACCGCCCGGCGCAGTATAATAAGTGGCTTGCATTCCATAGAAGCTGTATCGGCCGGGCGGCACGCAAACATCGTCGCTGAAGGAGATGGAGTCATCGACCACTTCGCGAAACACCCTGGCGGTTAGTTGTCCGCCAGCGCCTGAGCGTCGGGCAAAATTCCAGCCCGGTCCCCATTCCGCCGATTGCACCGATTGGTCCTCGTTGTCGAAAATGGAATACCCGTCGAGAAAAAAGTAATGCTGCCTCAGTGGCGATGGTTCCTTTGGTTGCCAGCCGTAAAGCAATCGGCTCTTGAGTTCGGAGTAATCCTCGCGTTCGAGAAAACCCATGCCGGGATTGAAATCTACGCCCGTCCGGCTGAATGCAAAAGTATAGCCTAAATCCTTGAGGGTGCGGCGCTGCCATTCGGCGCCCACGCGCGTCGGATTCAGCGAAGTGGCGTCATTTTTTAGTCCGTTTTCGAATGTCTGCGTCCAGTAACATCTTAAATAGTCGGCGCCAAACAGCTTGAAAATGCCATCGATTCCATAGGCGGTATTATAGCTTCCGTCCTTTCCCAGCCGCGAAGTGACGATGCTGCCTACGTATGAGTTGGGATTGATGATCTGACGCCGCAGGCGCAGCACAGAAAAATTCTCACTGCTCAGCGTCTCGGCGGCTGCGGTCTGCATGCTCATAACACCCAAATCCCAGCAGCCGACCCGGCCGACCAGCCGAGCGCCGCCATAGAGACGCACCGGTTTGTCGTCACACAGGCCGATGCTGCGGCTGTAAAAGAGATTATTATTGCCACCGAGACTGAAATCAAAGTTGCTGGAGCGCTCCTGGAAAAACTGCCTTTTCTCGGGAAAGAAAAGCGAAAAACGGGTCAGATTGATCTGCTCATCATCTGCCTCCACCTGGGCGAAATCGGTGTTCAGGGTGATATCCATGGTGAGATTGCTGGTGAGACTGTATTTCAAGTCGAGACCGATCTCGTGGGCGGGGGCCTCACTGCGTAAGTATGTGGTCTCTTGGTCGTTCAATTCGTAACTGCGGCCATAGCCCCCGAGGACATAGGGTGTCAGATAAACCGGATTGCGGCCGCGGATGTTCTTCAGCACCATCTTTTTCGCCAGCGACGGCTTCCAGGCGCTCCAATCGCCCCATTTCGGATCGATGGCCGGATAGTTGACCTGTTCGCTCTTTTTCGCGATCCAGCGGAAGGTGATGAATCCCATGGTAACCTCGCCGTCGATTTCCTGGAAACGCAAACTGGAAAAGGGGATGCGCATCTCTGCGAACCAACCTTGAGTTGTTTCAACGGTTTTTACATCCCAAAAAGCATTCCAGCTGACGTTGATGGGAAATTCGCCCTCCGCGTCGTTGAAAACGGCCACGTCGGTGCGCAATCCGGAGGGCGTCGTAAAGAATGCAACGGCGTTCTCGTTATCGTTAAATGTATCCAGGATGATGCCGAACCAGTCGGTATTGGCTTCGAAAAAATCGCGTTTTTTTGTGGTGGACTGCACCATTTCCGGCTCGCTGACGTAATTGCGACTGGAGATGTATAAACAGACGTCGTCATAGCAAATCCTGATTTCGCTCCTTTCGCTGGGGGGATTGCCGAACACGGGCGTCAGCATGACCAGCGGCAGAGGTTCGATCGAATCCCAAAGCGGCTCATCCGGATTCCCGTCGAATTCAATAGCTGAGGTAATTTTTTTAGGATGATAGAATTCGTCGGCAGTGACAAGAACTGTAAATCCAAAGCAGAATAGCAGAATAATCAAACCAACGCATGACTTATTCATAGACAAATCTCACTCCACCATGGCGATTTATCCGTTCTGTTCGCCTGATTATAACTATTTCGTACCTGTCACCTTTTACTAATATACAGTGTACGCTGGTCTGAAGAGTAAGTTTCGTGGACTGTGGCTTTCGCTCCCGCGAGAGGACGAGGAGACGGGATAGGTAAGATTCTATGGATTTCCCGGATATCCTCGGCGAGGCCGGGATTCTTTTTGTGCCCTCTGCGAGCTCGGCGTTTAATAAAAAATCTAACGCCGACAACGCAAAGGAAAACCTTTACATACCTCTTGTGGCGTTAGATTTTAATATTTAATGCCAGGGCGCCAAGCCGCAAGGTAAATTTATGTTGTATCTGCGGCTTTGTGTGATTACGCGTTGCGTTTTCACATACCCTCAGATCGAGGTAACCAGATAAAAGTCCCACCAGGGACGGCATATTTATAGCGAATCATGAGCGAATAGCCAAGTCCCGTTTGGGACGATATATTTATAGCGAATGAGTATAGAATAAGCCAAGTCCCGTTCGGGACGGTATATTTATAGTGAATCATAACCGAATAGACAAGTCCCGTTAGGGACGATATATGATAAGAGCCGCCGTTGCGGTAGATCTGTGCAAAATATCGATCTGTTTAAAGAATCAGTATCCATAAAAAAGCAAATTTACACATCGAGCCTTTGCTAGCCACCTACGAAGGCGGCGTAAGCAGCGCTTATCACCCAAAAATGCTTTTAAGAGTACTGATATATGCTTATATCAGTAAAATCTACACATCTCGTGGTATTGCCAAAGCGTTGCGACAGGATATCCATTTATTTATGGCAAAATATCCGCCTACTTTTCAGAATCCAATTTTCAAAGAACTTTTTGAACAGCCTCAGCCCGTATGAGCAAACCTGAAAGGTCTTTCAGACCTTGGAGTCCTTATTTCCGTTTAGGCCAGTTGGCCACACCGCTTAGAAAAGGCCTTCAGGGAACGCATCGCGGACAGGAATGTCCGCGCTCCGTATGGCCTTATTTCAACAGCAACATCTTGCGCACCTGTGTGAACGGCCCGGCGGTGATGCGGTAGAGGTAGACGCCCGACGGCATGGTTCTTCCCTGATCATCCCGAGCATCCCACGTCGCCCGGTGCGTGCCCGCCTTTCTGGATTCATCCACTAACAGGCGGACTTTATGACCCAGCAGGTCATAGATAATCAACTCTACGCGCTCCGTCTTTGGCAGCTTAAAGACGATGTCGGTGTTGGGATTGAACGGATTGGGATAGTTCTGCATCAGGTCGTATTCCTGCGGTATTTCTTCACTTTCGTTCTCCACACCGGTTAAAGCCAGTTTAACCGGATAATCTTCCACTTCGCCGTCAATCGCGCATCCTATCGGCAGCAGTCCTTTAACCGTACTGAAGCGGAAGCGGGCGAATGTCCGCGTGGCGCTGGCATCGGCCGGGACGTGGAATTCCAGAATAGTCGATCCGGGACCGATCAGCTCATCCACCAGAATCCTTTCCCCTGAATCAAAAAACACGCCGTTGCCGTTGAAATCGATCCAGGCATTGAGGTAGCCCTTGAGCGATGGAAAGACCTCCACCTTTGCCGGTGAGCCCGGCGACAGGGGCGTAAGGAAGAAAACGCCGTCCTCATCGTCCATGGCGCTGGCATCATCTCCCTGGGCGCTTGGATTGGGGATAGCGTCCGGCTCGGTATCGATCTTGTTACCCAGGTACACGGCCGGATCGTAAATGTGATGGGCGCCATTGGAGAGAAGCAGCGTCGGATAGATGGGATCTGGGGTATCGCCAAAATCGAACAGGGTATTCCTGGTATTGGTGGTCAGCAGAAAAGCCATATCCCAGAGTTCAGGCAGAGGTTCACCCACTTCAAAAATCGCGCCGATGATGGGCTTGTGAGGTACCATAATGCTGACGGCATCGTCGTTGAAATAGTGCCGGCGCGTTTTCCAACCCCAGATGTGTTTTTCCGGTATGATATCATAAAGAGCAGCGATGCTGAGCCAGTAGATGGCAGAATCGCCTGCCTGGTGGAACCATTGATCCTGCGGCAGTCCAAGGTCATAGCGATAACAGGTTTCCGGCTCCTGCATTCTATCGGGTACAAAATCACAACCCACCGGATGTTCGTTCACGTCCTTACGGTCGACGATCATTTCCCAGATAAGTTTGCCCGGGTGGCTGAAAGGTTTATCCATCCCGGCCGGAACGTCGGTCCAGATACCGATATGAAACGCTGCCGGCACATGTTCGGGCGGCCCTTCTTCCTTCCAGTCAAGATAGGAACCCCACCAGTGAATATCGGTCACCGGCCGCTCATCGTAGCAGTACCAGTCGTCGGCCACAATTTTTTCGCTATAGACGGATAGTTCATCCCAGCCGTTGAAGCAATCGGGCATATCAGGCAGGTTCCACTTCAGCGGCCATTGATGCCATTTGAAATAGCTCTCCCCGCCTTCGCCGATCACCACCTGATAGTCTTCCACTTCGCCGTCGTGCGCCATGCCGGTGTAGGAAAGTCCCTGCTGTTTGGTCAGGCGGAACCGGGCGAAGGTAGCGCCCTGAACGGCTGCGGGCGGCACCATAAAAGACAGCGCATTGACGCCGGCGCCGATAGCCATATCACAATAAATCCGGTCGTCGCTGTCGGCCCAATCGCCATTGATATTGAAATCGATCCAGGCGTTTAAAACACCCGCCTGCGAGGCTGTTACCTCCAGGGTGGCGACGTTACCGGGCACCAGCGCGGAGGTGAACAGGACACCGTCCTCATCGTCGGTGCCGTCGTTATCGTCGCCCGCGGCGTTGGGATCGGGTTGTCCGTTGATATCGTCATCAATCCCCGCGCCAAGGTAAAAATCCGGCACGATGATGTGATAGGCGCCGCCGCTGGCGTGCAGGGTTGGGTAGCTCGGATCCGGCGCATCGCCAAAATCATACTGATTCTGCTGATCGGTGCGGAACATGCCGGCATCCCGGCTTTCATCGATGACGGTGGAGCTCACATGAAATACCGTTGTTTTGCCGGTCACCGGGTCGGCATCGCTATCCAGCTGGTCGTTCATGCCCTGGTCCTGCGGACTAAAGCTGTAATGGGGCGGCAATTCGAATCTGAGAAAATAATCATTAACCGGATAATTTAAAAAACCATAGAATCCAAACAAGTTGGTGACCGTGGAGCCGACATGAATGTTATTAGCGTCAAAAAGATGGACATTCACGCCCGCGAGTCCGGATTCGCCGACGTCCTGTATGCCGTTTTTATTGACATCGTACCAGACCAGATCGCCGACCAGGTTTTTGAATTTTTCTCCGAGGTAGATGCGATAATCTTCCACCTCGCCGTCGGGCGCGGCGTCATCAAAGCCGAGATTTTTCACCGTACTGTAGCGGAATCGGGCATAGGTGACGCCCGGGGTGACGGTTACAGGCACGGTGACGGTCGAGATGATATTGACGCCGTTGGACAGCGGATGGCCGATGATGATATGTTCGTTAGGTCCGGTCCAATGGCCGTTGCCGTCGAAATCGACCCAGGCATTGAGGAATGCCGCCGCACCGGCGGGCACCCCGGCTGCGGTCACATGTATAATCACGTTACTGCCGGGCGTCCAGACCGGCGGGAAGGTGACGCCGTCATCGTCGTTCATGCCGTCGTTGTCGTCGCCCACGGCATTGATCATGGGTTGTCCGTCGAGTTCGGGATCAATTTGGCTACCCAGACACATGCCCTGGATGATTTTATGTCTGGCGCCGTTGCTGCCCAGTAGCGTAGGAAAGCTGGGATCCGGAACGTCGCCGAAATCAAATTCTCCCTCCTGAATGGTACGGTACATGCCCGCGTCCCGGGTCAGATCGACCTGGCCAGCAGCTACAGTAAAGACGACTGTTGAACCCGTAGTGGGATCGGGGTCGCTGTCGATGGTATCATCCGTACCTTGATCGTTGGGGCTGAAAGAATAACCCGGTGGCAGGATGAACTTGACAAAATAGTCGCCGGATTTAACGCCGGTGAAATAGTAATAGCCGGTTGCGGCAGTGGCCGTTGTGGCTTTGAGATTGCCGGCGCTGTCATACAATTCGACTGTAACGCCGCCGATACCCGGTTCACCCGGCTCCTGAAGACCGTTGTGGTTATTATCGTACCAGACCCAATCGCCGATGGCGGCGGCCTTGGGCTCCTGGATGTCGGGGTAATAGTCCTCCACTTCGCCGTCCATGGCGATGTAGAGGTTATGCACCGGATCATAGGCCAATTTTTGCGTCGAAAAACGCAGGCGGGCGAAGGCTTTACCCGGCAGCGCCGTGCCCGGAACCGTGAAAGTCAGGGGATTGATGCCGGCGTTCAGTGCCACCTCTTTAAAAATTTGCTCTCCGGCATCCGACCAGTCGCTGTTCTGGTTGAAATCGATCCAGCCGTTGAGGTAGCCTTTGGTGGATGCTGAAATATGTATCAGGGTGGTGGCGCCGGGAATGAGCGGTGATGCGGAAATGACGCCGTCTTCATCATCCGTGCCGGCGTTGTCATCGCCTTCGGCGTTAGGATCTGGTATGCCGTCCGGTTCGCTGTCGACGCCGTTGCCGAGATGAACCCCTACCTTGATGGGATGGCGCCAGCCGTCGCTGGTGGCCGATAGTTTGGTCGGGAAAGGCGGCGGCGCATCGCCGTAATCAAATTCGACTTTCTCTTCTCTGAATTCGAAGGCATGATCTTCGACTTCGCCGATGCCGCCAAAGCCGTCGGGGCTGGGATTGACGTGTTTAGTTTGACTTACCCGAACGCGAGTGAAATATTCTCCGGGTGGGAAACCGGTTGGGATATAATGTGATAATGATGCACTTCCTAACCCGAAGCCCGTGAATATTGCGGACATAGAACCAGGATAGGGATCGGTCCAATGGCCATCTCGATCCAGATCTACCCAGAGCGCCAGTTGTTGCCCGCTGTACGATGGAACATGAATCACAAAATTCGTATTACTTATGGTTGTAATCTGCACGCCTTCTTCATCATCCGAACCGTTGTTGTCGTCGCCCAGGGCGTTGGGATCGGGCATGCCGTCTTGCTCAGTATCGACGGTGGCGCCGATTTTTGTGGTGCCATCGACGATGTGATAGGGGCCGTTATCTACCCGCAGGGTGTGGTAGGGCGCGGGCAAATCTCCCCAATCGTATTCAAATTCACCTTCACCGATTTTCACCACATAATCTTCCACTTCGCCGTCCGGAGCCCAGCCCATGTAGGTCAACTGCCGCTGGCTGCTGTAACGAATCCTGGCATAGGTTAGTCCTTGATTTGCGCCGGCCGGCACCGTGAAGGTGAATGAATTGGGACCTGCTGACACTGGTTGGGCGATGACGATGTGTTCGTCGCTTCCAGTCCAAAAGCCGTCGCCGTCGAAATCGATCCAGGCGTTGACGGAAGCTGACATGGAGGCAACGATTTGTACAGTGGCGGAATTACCCGGCGTCATGGTCGAGAAAGTAACGCCATCTTCATCATCAATGCCAGTGAGGTCATCGCCGTCGGCGTCC
This sequence comes from Candidatus Zhuqueibacterota bacterium, assembly GCA_016934435.1. Taxonomy (GTDB): domain Bacteria; phylum Zhuqueibacterota; class Zhuqueibacteria; order Residuimicrobiales; family Residuimicrobiaceae; genus JAFGSU01. The sequence continues at coordinate 9,012 of JAFGSU010000161.1, forward strand.
GGTTTGGGCTGGCCGTTCGGTTCATCGTCGATGGCGGCGCCGAGGAACATGCCCTTTTTGATCACATGCACGGCGCCGTTACTTGCCAGCTTGGTCGGATAGGTTGGATCGGGCGCATCGCCCCAATCGTAACCCTCATCCCGCGAGGCGATCCAGATTTCATGGTCTTCCACTTCTCCATAGAGATAGCCGTGCGTGGGATCAGACTTGTCTGTAATGATAAAGCGAGCAAAGGTTACACCCGGTACGGCAGTCGGGGGTACGGCAAAAGACTTGGTATAGAATACGCCGCCGGCCCACGTCTCGCCAGCCAGAATTCTTTCAGCATTACTCCATGTACCGTCGCGGTCAAAGTCGATCCAGGCGTCAATAACGAAATTAGTGCTGGTAACCTGCAGGAGATCCACGTCCACCGTCGCATTCTGGCCGGGAATCAACAGAGATGTGAAAAAGATGCCGTCTTCGTCATCTACATTAACGAGGTCATCGTACATGGCGTTGGCATCCGCCTGATAGGATGTTTCACTATCGACGAGAAAGCCAAAGTAGGTAGTACTGCCGACTATCCTGTAGGTATGGGGCGGCGTGGGATCGTAGCTGGAAGGTGCGTCGCCATAATCGAAGGGTATGGTGCTGCCGCACGGATTGATGGGGCCGAATTTACCCACCGGATCTCCGTGTGTCGGGGAGTACAATGGAACTGTGATGGGTGTAGCCTCTGTATAGACATTATCGGTCACTGGCGGCAATTGATCCAGCACGCCGTTCAATCGTTTCGGACTGTTGGTGTAAAGTGTCATACCGATGTCGGGGAAGGATATTTCAAAATAGACGTCGAAAAAGCTGTCGACCAATCCTGATGCGCTGTACGGTTTAACGTCCAGCGTGCCCGGCGTCATGTTCGATTGTTCTTCCATCAGGCCGTAGCTCGGTATGGTTGGATGCAGCTTGACTTTGACCTGACCGACGATGGGATCAAAGCCCGTGAGATCCAGCACAATGAGCTGGGCGATGACCTCATCCAGACCGTTGCTGTCGTCATCTTGAGCTAGGCCGGCTGATGTGCCTTCAAAATAGACATGCTCCAGGAGTGTTCCGGTAACCTCTGTTTGTACAAGACCCAGCCCGGCGATATTCAGCTCAATAGCCAGGCATACTCTATGCTCAAATGGCTGGATATAAGGTCGGATGCCAAGGGATTGGATATTAACCGGATAGTCTTCCACCTCGCCGTCGGGCGCTTTACCCTTGAAGCCGAGTTCGCGCTGGCTGCTGAAGCGAAAGCGAGCAAACGTATCCCCGATCTTTGCGCCGGCAGGTACCGGAAAAACCCAGGTCATGCCCATCGAGGAGATGGGCAGGTAATTGAAATACTCGCCGGCATCGCTCCAGCTGCCGTTGTCATTGAAATCGATCCAGGCGTTGATCCATCCTGAATCCGAGGCCGTGATCTTTGCCATGGCCGGTTGTCCGGCGACCAGAGGCGTGATGAACGTGATGCCGTCCTCATCATCACTGGCGTCGAGATCGTCGCCATCGGCTGCAGATGACTGGTTGCCGTTCGATTCCGCATCGATGGCGCTGCCCAGGTGATAGCCGTCTTTAATGGTATGGCGCGCGCCGTTATTCTCCAACAGGGTTGGATAAGTCGGGTCCGGGGCATCGCCGAAATCCATGTTCTTATCGCAATCTTTTGCTTTTACATAATAATAAGTGGTCGAATCGACCTGACCGGATTGACATGTTATTTTCAGGTAAGCAATGTATGATCCCGATGAATTGTAGGTGACAGTATGGGGGCCCTGGGTGTTGGCCGAAGCGGGATTGCCGCCGGGAAATTGCCAGTACCAGGAGGCGGCATTGGATGATGAATTATCATAAAATTTAACCGTGAGCGGCGCGCACCCGGAATCCGGTTCAGCTTGGATATCGGCTTGGCATCGGTCGCAATCTCTCACGTCTATTTCTTGGCTGGCAGTATCAACCGCACCGGTCACGCATTGAATGACCAACTGGGCATCATATGATCCCGCTGAACTATATGTAACGGTATGCGGGCCCTTGGTACTGGCGTAAGAGGGGCTGCCGCCCGGGAAACTCCAGTACCAGGCGCTGGCATTCTGAGAATTGTCGGTAAACGTCACGCTGAGTGGCGCGCAGCCAAACGTATCACTGGCCCAGAATCCGGCAACACAGGCGCACCTGTTGACGGTGATATAATTTTGTTTGGTGATGGAATCATCGCCTTCGCGGCAGTTGATGGTCAGGGTGACATCGTGCGATCCGGTTGTGTTATAGGTCACCGTATGCGGCCCTTTACCGGTTACCTGGCTTGGCGTGCCGTTTTCGAAAATCCAAAAGTAATAGGAGATGGCACCTTGCGAGTTGTCGGTAAAGGTCACTTTTTGGCCGGCACAGATGGATGTTTTGTCGGCGGTAAAATCCGCCGTACAGGCCAGTTCCGATTGCGGAGGTAGGGTGGTCTGCTCTATTTGCTGAGCAGCGGCGACGAAAATCATCGAAATGAGGAAAAGAAACACTACCGGCATACTACTTTTCAACATATTCATGATATGCCTCCTGTTTAAAATAGGATGTAAAGCGTTCGCCAGACAGGTGAAAAGCTTGAGGCTTAAGAAAGTTGGCGCCAGTTGTCAAAATACCAGAAGAATAGAAATAAAATATGCTGGCGAAAGAACTGTCTCATATGGGAAGAGGATTATTAATGTTTATCTATATCTGTATGATAATCAAATTAATATTGATTGGCAAGTGTTTTATTGACAATTTTAATCCAGATCACGAAATTTAAGGTTTTTTCAACGGCCTCTTATTTCATAGATCGACCCATGGTTCTCCGATTAGAAAACAGTTGATTTTTTCGCAAAGTTTGCCTACAATGAAATTATGAATCCACATAGCAATATCATTACGTTTAAACGGAAATATCTGCTTATTTTCATCGGCGGAGTCTGTCTTCTGCTGTTGATAGGTGTCCCCTTTCGTATTCCATGTTCCATTTCCACGACGGGCAAGATTTTGCCCGGACGCGAATATTTGATCGTGCGTCGGCCGGACGGCGGTATTACCACCCAGCTGGTCAACCACGCCGTGAGCGTGACCGAACTGGCCGGTGTTATCCAGCCGCAGCGCGGCGACGCCCAACAGCTCAAGATCAGTGAACGTGTCATTTCAAGCGAGGGTATCGCTTACGGCGATACTCTGGCTTTAATCAT
>JAFGSU010000162.1 GCA_016934435.1 Candidatus Zhuqueibacterota bacterium
CCCGGCGCGTCGGCAAGACCGTGATCATCGAGCGGCTCGCCAATGTCCATGCCGGGGAGTCGCTCCTCTTGAACGGAGAGGATCTGGAAGCCCAGGCTCTGCTTTCTGAGCGCAGCGTGGCTTCCTATCAGCGGCTGATCGGCGATAAAACGCTGCTTCTCATCGATGAAGCACAAAAGGTACCCGGCATCGGCGCCATGGTGAAATTGATGGTGGATCACTTTCCCCAGCTGCGTATCGTTCTGACCGGTTCGTCCGCATTCGACCTGTATCAGGATTTGGGCGAACCGCTGACCGGCCGCAAAATCACTTTACGTATTCATCCCCTCGCCCTGGAAGAATTTCGCAGCACGGAAAACCTGCTCGAGACGCAAAACAGGCTGGCCGTATGTATGATCTTTGGCTGCTATCCGGAAACCTGGCATTACCAGAATCCGAAAGATCGTATCTCCTATCTGAAAAATCTTGCTTCGGACTATCTGCTGAAGGATTTATTACAGTACGATGGCATTCGTAACACCGCCAAACTGCAGAATCTATTGCGGCTCATCGCCTTTCAGATCGGACGGGAAGTGTCGTTCGATGAGTTGGGCCGTCAGCTGGGCTTGAATAAAAACACGGTTGAAAAATATCTTGATCTGCTGATCAAGGTATTTGTTCTCATTCGCGTTGGCGGTTTTAGCCGTAATCTGCGCAAAGAGGTGAGCAAAAGCAGTAAATGGTATTTTGTCGACAATGGCGTGCGCAACGTATTTGCCGCCAATTTTAATGAGCTGAGCCTGCGCAACGATACCGGGGAATTGTGGGAGAACTATTGCATTTCTGAACGTCTTAAAGCGATCTCTTATCGCGATGTTCTGGCATGGTACTATTTTTGGCGCACCTACGATCAGCAAGAGATCACCTGGGTGGAGGAGCGCAGTGGCGGTTTGCACGGTTATGAATTTAAATGACCGAGGGAAAAAACAAACCTCCAGCCGCGTGGCTGCGCGCTTATCCCGGCGCTTCCTACTCGGTTATCCATCGTAAAAATTACATGGATTGGCTGGAGAACGGCTGAGCGTGCATCAACCTGACCTGTCTCTTTCATCTGCCATAGAAATCAAAAAGTGAAACGAGTCTTAAATTTTATCCTGTTCCTCCCGGGTCTGGCGCTTATGTCACCTTATCCGGTTTGCATCGCGGCCATCATCCGGCTGGCTGACGGCCGACCCATTTTGTTCCATCAGCAACGCGTGGGAGGATTCATCTCGTTATCACGGTCTCTGCAGTAACGGTTCCCGGACGCTCTGCGTCGGCAAGAGGCTGATGAACGCATCATTTTATCGTAACACATGACCCGTCGCAGGGGCGGCAAGAGGGCGTTTGCTGAAAAGGCGAACCAATCTCCCTAAATCCCCCTTTGGCAAAGGAGGATTTGTCCTGTCGCAATGCGTGACTCTCTGCAGAGCGGCGAAAGAAGTGCAATAAATCCATTGATTGTTAGCCCGAAATTGTTATCTTGGTAATAGAAAATATCATTTGAAATATATCAGGATGCAAGTATGCAATATAATTTTGAGTGGGATCCGATAAAAGCTCATCAAAATAAAATAAAGCATAAAATAAATTTCGAAACAGCCGCTGAAGTATTTTTGGATCCATTTGCTCTATCAATTTTTGATGATATGCACAGTCATGATGAAGATATGTGGATCACAATCGGCAAAACAAAGGGGGACAAATTGGTAATTCTTGTTCACACGTTCGTTGTCGTGGATGAGATGAATGTGTCGGTGCGTATCATATCAGCCCGCAACCCGACCAAAGCCGAAGTAGTGCAGTATGAGAGAAAATAATATGAAAAAAGAGTATGATTTTTCAAAAGGGGTGCGCGGCAAATTCTATCGCCCCGAAGCCAAATTAAATATTCCGGTTTATCTTGATCAAGATATTGCAGACTTTATTAAAAAGTATGCAAAGAAAAAAAATACCGATGTCGAGACGATCGTTAATAAATGGTTACGAAATAGTATTGAAGTGGTGGATACTATTCTTTGACTATCATTATTACTTTTTTTCTTGTTACCACGATCCCGTGGCAACGGCTCCCGGATGCTCTGCGTCGAATGTCGTCAGGAGCCCGATGCATCTATAATTTTGTCACACTGCATATCCCGCCGCAGAGCGGCAAGAGGGCGTTTGCTGAAAATGCGAAACAATCCACCCATGGCAAAGGGGGACTTGTCGTGTCGTATAAAGTGATTCGCCGCAGAGTGGAATGAGTCGCCCTCTTACGGAGACCTTGAGATTCAGATAATCGTGGGAACGATAGTTGACATCATGACACACGGGATTGAATGGATCTATTCAAACATGCGCCATGCTCAGAAACGAAATGAAAAAGTGTTTGATTGATTACCAGGAAATCTCTATTTTTGTACAAATATAAACTTGAACTTAAAAACTGTACAATCATGTATATCTCCAGAGACATTGAGAAAACAATCAAGGCCCTGTGCCGGCAATATGCCATTATTACCATCACCGGGCCCAGGCAAACCGGCAAGACGACCCTGGTCAAGCGGCTGTTCCCGGAAAAAGCCTATTTCAACCTGGAGAGTCCGGATGTGCGCGAAACAGTCACATTTCTTGAAGAATTTGCATTATCTTTATAAAATTTTGCCGGAGCGTGTGGATGGCGGTTATGTTGTCTATGCCGGCCAGATGGAGCAACAGATAAAGGGATTTGAGGTCCTCAATTTCCGTCGAGCCGGCCGGGTTATTTTCCCGGCGGGTAGATCCCAGTAAAACTATTTCTGATCCATTGCATACAGAAGCAGAAAAAAGAGTTTTTCTTGTTACCACGATCCGTTGTAACGGTTGCGGGTGGAAAATGACACAGCGGAGCGGACAGCACGGAGAAACGACAGGCGGATTTAACTATGATCAAGATCATCGATAAAAGGCTCTCGCGCGAAGAATTGACGGTATTATGCGCCGAGTATTTCAAGACCATGGTGAAATTTGTCGTCGATGTGGAGAAGGAGCTGATGGCCGTGGGCGGTGAGTTGCAAGCCGACGCAGAAACGCTGCTGCTGCAACAGGGCTCCAGCCAGCATGAGCTGTGGGGCGGCAATTTCTATCCCTGGAACGAGCCGGAAAAACGAATCGAGTATACCAGTTTTATCAATATCCGACCCTCCGATGACAATGCCGATATGGAGGTGCTGAATGGTGCCATTAAAGATAAAATACGAATGATGTGTGAGCGACTCTTGATGCCCGCCAACGAGATCATGCCGGAGCAGGATTGATGGGAATCCGGCATAAAACCCTGGCCGATCGCTTTATGCATTTTCCGCAATTTCAGCAATTGTTGATGGTGGCCAATGAATTGAATCGCGGCGGCAACATGCTGGATAATGATGTGGAATACCG
>JAFGSU010000163.1 GCA_016934435.1 Candidatus Zhuqueibacterota bacterium
CCCGGACCATCGCCAAAACCGCCGCCGCGGCCTCTGCCGCCGCCTTGCCCCTGTCCTCTACCGGCGCCACCGCCGGTATTTCCACTTTTCCTTCGACCAAACATAATGTTTTTCCTTATTTTTATTATGATTATTAATTATGTCACCGATTCGGTGATCACGGGTTAAAGCGTCACCCCGTGGGGGCGCCATATCCGTTCAGTCCGCAAGTTATCATAGAATTTGGGGTGTCTCCTGTTTCATATCGGCTCTGGAACAGTACAGATCACGCGCCTATCACAGGGTTGCAATATTATTCCTTAGAAACCAGAAAGATTGATCGACCATTTACAAGAACTCATTTCTCAAATTAAATCCAATGCCCTTCCACGTCCGCCTGTGAGGCTTGCGTCAGCACACCGTCCTTAAAATCCCGGATTGCTTGATGAATCGGACCTTTTACATTGACATAAACCGCAATATCGGCTGCCTTCAAGGCTTTGAAAGCCTTGGGTCCGCAATGGCCGGTCAGTAAGACCTCGGCGCCCGATTGTATGACCAGATGCGCCGTCTGAACGCCCGCTCCCTGGGCACTGGTCAGGGAGGGGGTGTTATCCAGAAAAGTATGCTCGCCGCTCTCCAGATCATATAGTACAAACGTGTTCGCTCGTGCGAATCGAGAATCCACGGGACCATCTAAATTGCGTTCGCCGGCTGATACTATTATTTTCACTTTTCGCTGTTCCTTTCAACAAAATGATAGTTGCAGTGAGCCTTCGTCGTAGCCCGTAGAAGAGCTGTTGATGACTAGGCCCTATCGATGTCTGGAAAGAGATGGTCCAGATGCGTTAAAAAACTATTCAACGCGTCACGCCGATTACGAAGACTATCGGCCCATAATCGTAAATGATTTTTGCCTTCCTGCGATAATTTGTAAATCCTTTTAGCTGCACCCGTGCCGGAGGTATCCCATTCGCTGGTCACCAGGCCGACGTTTTCCAGGTGCCGCAGGGTGCGATAGATGGCGCCCGGATCGGCGGGGCCGGCCACAAATCCAAATTTGGGTATTTCCGACATCAGCTCGTAGCCATGTTTCCACCCATTCCATAGCAAAAATAAAATCGTCGGCTCCAGCCATCTGCTCTGCCGTTCCTGAAAACAACCACAGCCCTTACGATTGCGGTGACGCATAAAAAATCCTCTATATATGTTTTAAACATATATAAGTTAAAAATATTTCTGTAAAAGTCAAGGGTTTTTATTATATTTCATTAAACCGGCAAAAAGGTCTCAATCGATAGTATACAAATTGACCGCTTAACGACAGGATGTCTTTTTCTGAAGGAAGGGCCGGATTTGCAAATAAATGTGCTAAATGGTAATAATCTTGCAATAAATAATACTTCTTTTCGTCTCTATAGGTATGAGCGCTGACGGACAAAAATCGATGATGGCGGCGTTCTTCGCCCGCGAGTACCACTATCTTGTGCGCTATGTACGTTCCTTAATTGCGGACACGGCTGCGCGTGATGGGGAGGATATTGTTCAGGATGTCGCCTTGCATCTGTTTGAGAAATTGGATGTAGCCGCTCCCATTGAAAATCTTGCCGGCTATATCTATCGCGCCCTGCGCAACCGCGTGATCGATGAAATCCGTAAAAGAAAAATCGACACCGTATCCCTGGAAAATCCCATTGCGGCTGACTCGCGGATGCGCCTGGCCGATGTGTTGCAGGATGCAGGATTTGATTTGCACAAATCCATGGGGAGGGCTTATTTTCTCCTTGCTTTTAATGGAAGAATTTGCTAATTTAATAAGCTTAATTGGAAAATTTTTAGCAAACTGGCTTTTAACAATGACCTGTTAGGGTTTGAACAGTTCTAATGCGTTCACCGGATAGCAGGGAATGTGAAAAAAAATAATTTGAATACAGGAGCCACCCATGTCCAAGCGATGTGATATTTGTGGAAAAGGGCCTTTAGTGGGCAATAAGGTGAGTCATGCCCACAACCTGAATAAAACCCGCTGGATGCCTAATATTAAAAAGATGCGCATCGTCGAAAAAGGATCGACGAGGCACGCCTATGTTTGTAGCCGCTGCCTGCGCGCGGGTAAGGTGACCAGGGCGTAATTCTATTTGTTCCGCACAACATTTTTTTATGAGCGTCTGTTTTATTGCAGACGCTTTTTTTTTGCAGCACCAGTATTCTTTCCACCGAAAATTTTCATGTTAGGCGATTCAATACTGCCTCCATGGTGTGGCAAAATGGTTATGCCCAGCTGTCATCTTTGGGATAGATATTGCTGTAGATGATGCGGCTGCGCGGTTCGACCAGCATATCCTGCACGGTTTCGGCCCATTTTTTGTAGTGGGCGGTCTCCTTGTGCCTGGCCGGATCATCCGGCGTGCGGTAAACCTCCACCAGCGTAAATCGATGCGGATCGTCATTCTGCTGCAAAAAGTCGAAACGGAGGATGCCGGGCTCCTGAATGCTGTGCTGGGCATTTTCGATGGTGGCGCCTTTAAAAGCCTCCACATGCTCCGGCCTGACATGGATGAAAACATGAACGATGAACATGGCGCTCCTTTCTTTGAAAGTAATTTTTACGTACAGTATATTTTAAATAGCGAATTGGTGTATTATAACTATTGATTATAATATAATAACTGGATACATTTATATCAACGAGAATACATCACCGATTCGGTGTCTACATATTAATTGAGTAACCCTGTGGGTGGCACATTTTCAGTGTAGTTCGCGGATTAACACCGAATCTGGGTACATGATGCACAAAATTACTCAAAGGAGCGTTTCATGAAGGCGATGGTCGTAGACGATGAAAAAGACGTCGAGTTATTGTTCAGGCAATATTTTCGCAAAGAAATGCAGCAAAAGAAAATCGAGTTCATATTTGCCTTTTCCGGCGAAGAGGCCTTACAGAAATTGCGGGACATGAAACAGCCACCGGAAGTGATGATCATTCTATCCGATATCAATATGCCGGGTATGAACGGTCTGGAATTGCTGCAAAATGTGAAAAAAGAATTTCCCTCCATCAGGGTATCGATGATTACGGCCTATGCCAACCAGTACTACGATGCGGCGATGGAATACGGCGCCGATAATTATTATACCAAACCGCTCGATTTTGCCGGGCTGAAAAGCGAACTGTTAATGGGTCAAGTCAATGAATAGATCTGTGCTATTTATGGTAGCGATGGCGTTTGCGGCATCAGCCCTCAGTGCGGCCGAAGGCGGCAAGCCCTTCATGACGGTTTACTCCAGTAAGGAGATCGAAGGCCATACACAGTTCTGGGCAATCGAACAGGATGACCGCGGCGTCATGTACATCGGCGACGGCTACGGCGTGCAGGAGTTCGATGGTTCGAGGTGGCGTGCGATCATCGCTCCCAATCATTCCTTTGCGCGGGCGCTCAGCAAGGATGCGAACGGCCGGATTTATGTGGGTTCATCCAGCATGCTGGGCTACCTCGAGGCGGATGAGCGGGGCCGGATGCAGTACCGGTCTTTGATGGAATTTATTCAGCCCGAGGATCGGCAATTCAATTATGTCTGGTCGGTGCAGGCGACCGAAGAAGGGATTTATTTCCAGACGCAGGAACGGCTGTTTCGCTTTCGTCCCGCCACGACCGGCGATGGCGTTGAGGACTGGCGGGTAGAGGTATGGCGTCCCCAGCATCTGTTCGGCTACACTTTTTGGATCGACCAAACGCTGTACGTCCAGCAGTTTTCAGTCGGCCTGATGAAAATGGTGAACGATTCGCTCATTTTGCTGCCCGGAGGCGATCAGTTCGCCGACGATCGCATCCATGTCATGCTGCCGCTGCCGGGGCAACCCGGCCAATATTTGATCGGCACCTTCAACCGGGGGTTGTTTCTCTGGGACGGCCATATCTTTCGCAGATTTTCGACCGATGTCGATGCGGCGCTGCGTCGGGGGACGATTTATTGCGGCATCATCACCCCCGACAGCTGTCTGGCGCTGGGAACCATGGCGAATGGACTCTTTATCATCGATCGATACGGCAGGACAACCCAGCGCTATGCCCAGGATTCGGGATTACTCTCCAACACCGTAAGTTGGCTATTCGTGGATCGGCAGAACAATCTCTGGGTGGCCATGGATGGTGGGGTAGCCGTGCTGGAATACGATTCTCCCCTTTCCGAGTTCAGTGTACCCGGAGGTACCGGCCCTTCCGATTTTCGCCGGCACAAAGGCATTCTTTATATCACTGCCAATGATGGGGTTTACTATCTGGACGATGCTGACGGCCGATTTAAACCGGTTGCGGGAAGCGTCGGCAATCCACAGTCCTTTTATTTCCTCACAACCAATAAAGAATTATTTGCCACCGTCAACCAGGGCCTGTATCGCATTCAGGGCAAAACGGCCGTTTTGGACCTGGCGAACCGGACGTTGTCCAGACCGGTATTAGCTCTTTGCAAGGTCAGCAAGGGTGAAAACATCTTTGTCGCCGGGACGACCGACGGCCTCTGGTTATTGCGTTATCATGCGCGCAATCCCGGTCGTTTCAGCCGGTTGGGGCCGGTTGCCGGCACGAACGAGTATATGCGAACGCTCATCGAGTCTGAGCCCGGTGTCGTCTGGGTTGGAACGATGGATGAAGGCGTTATTCGGCTGACGTTCAGAGCCGCAAAGATGATGCAGCCGGCCGTCGAAAAATTCGGGATTGAATACGGTTTGCCCGTGGGGGGGATAACGCCCTTTCAAATTGACGGCAGGCTGGTATTCAGCACCAAGCAGGGTGTCTTTCGATTTGATGATGAGAAGAACAAATTTTCGCCCGATCCATTCTTTGACGGTGTAGAGTTGGGCCGGAATCCGGATGAAGGCATCCTTGTGGCTGATGCCGACGGCAATATATGGATCAATTTGGGCAAAGAATCGGCGGTTTATAAAAAATGGCCGAACGGCGAGTATCGACTGGAAAAGGACCGGCTGGCGCGCATTGCCGATGAAGTGATCAATATGATCTATCCCGATGATCAGGGCACCGTCTGGTTCGGTACGGCCAACTCGGTCATTCGTTTTGCGCCCGGCCGCCATCAGGCGGAGCAAACCGATTTCCCCGCTCTTATCCGTCGCGTTGCCCTGGCGGGAGACTCGGTCGTCTTTTATGGCGCTGCCAGGCCAGGCACTGTCCTGAATGATCCCGCCGGGCGTCGCTTTTCTTTTTCTCAGAACGCGCTGAGATTTGATTTCTCCGCCTCCTCTTATTTAAATCCGCGCGCGAATGTTTTCCGCACAAAATTGCAGGGATTCGATTCGGACTGGTCCGCCTGGAGCGCCGATACCCGGCGCGATTACACCAATCTTCCGGCCGGCAAATATCGTTTTCGCGTGCAGGCGCGAAATATCTTTCAGCGCCTCAGCCGAGAGGGCGTCTATGCCTTCACCATCGAGTCGCCATGGTATGCAACCTGGTGGGCCTATCTGTTCTATCTGTCGATGGCAGCCGGACTGATTTTTGCGCTCGTGCGCGTCCGCACCCGGGCGCTGCAGGAACGAAGTAAGGCTCTGGAAAAAACCGTGCAGGAACGGACCGCTGAAATTCAGGCGCAGAAAGACAACGTCGAGCAACTCAGCATCATCGGCCGGGATATCACCGACAACCTATCGATCAAGGGGATCATCGACACGGTCTACAAGAACGTCAACACCCTGATGGATGCCTCGGTGTTCGGCATCGGCCTGCATCAGGCGGATAAGGATATGCTGGTCTTTCCCGCCACCAAGGAAAAGGGCGAGACGCTGCCCGAATTCAGCGTGCCGCTGAGCGATGAGGATCGCCTTGCCGTCTGGTGTTTCAAGAACCGGCGGGATGTGATGATCAACAACTATGCCGTGGACTATGTCAGGTATATCAAACAGCTCAAACCGGCGGTGGCCGGCGACAATCCGGAATCGATTCTATACGTGCCGTTGCAGCACAAGGATAAAACCATTGGCGTGATCACATCGCAGAGTTTCAAAAAAAATGCCTATACTGATTATCATCTCAACATGCTGCGCAACCTGGCCACCTACAGCGCCATTGCGCTGGAGAATGCGGACGCCTACCGTCAGGTGCGCGAACTGCTGGAGGATTTAAAGACCACGCAGGAGAAACTGGTGACGCAATCCAAGTTAGCGGCGCTGGGCGCCCTGACCGCCGGCATCGCCCATGAGATCAAGAATCCGCTCAATTTCGTCAATAATTTCGCCGTTCTGAGTCAGGACCTGGTCGATGATTTAGGTCAGGAAATAGACCAGGTCAAGGAAAAACTGACGCCGGAGGAAACCGAGAATATTCAGGAGCTGCTGGATACGATAAAACAGAACACCGGCAAGATCAACGAGCACGGCAAGCGCGCCGACAGCATCGTCCGCAGCATGCTGCAGCACTCGCGCGGCAAGGCGGGGGAAAAACAGTCGACCGACATCAATGCCATGCTGGAGGAAGACATCGCTCTCGCCTACCATGGCATGCGCGCGCAGGACAGCAGTTTCAATATCAAGATCGAGACCGACCTGGACAGGAACATCGGCAAGCTTGAAGTAGTGCCGCAGGATATCAGTCGCGTCTTTCTCAATATCATCAGCAACGGTTTTTATGAAGCGCATAAGCGAAAACAGACCGCCGGCGATGGCTTTGAACCGCTAATGCGGGTAACATCGCAGAGACTCAAAGATGTTGTTGAAATCCGCATCCGCGACAACGGCAACGGCATCCCCGATGAGGTCCGGGAGAAACTGTTCACGCCGTTTTTCACCACAAAACCGGCAGGACAGGGCACCGGACTCGGTCTTTCGATCAGCTACGACATCATCACCCATGAGCATCATGGCGAATTAAATTTTGACAGCGAAGAGGGCGCTTATGCCGAATTCATCATCCGTCTGCCGTATACCTGTTGAGAGGAACTCACCATACGAACAGAAGGTTTTGTACTGTTAAACGGTTCGGCAGCGCTATTACCAAGAAGGGTAAAATAGATGATGCGTTTTAAGGATATTGATACAAAAGTAATACAACTCATCGGCTTTTTTAAACTTGCACCGGAAGACAAAGAAATTTTCCACACGGTCATTGGTTTTGAAAATATCCGGCGCGTGTTGATCCTTTCAGCGCTCGCCATTCCGATCAGTGCATTATTTTTTATTTTTTTCCGCCTCAAGGTTGACGCTACCAGCGGCATAGAACATCAATGGCGGACCGCGATCTCGATTTCGCATGCCGTGCTGTTGATTTCATTCTCCATCATCGGAATTCTGGTCTATCTGTTTTCATATAAACCCGGTAAAAATAATCGAATTGCAATGATTTGTGTACATGTAACGGTAATTTTATTGCTGATCGGCGGTGCAGTGATCACTGCGGCCGATCAATTGGTCATCACATCGATAACGCCGTTTATCATCACCTCCCTAATCGTTGGCCTGGTACTCCTGATGCCTCCGATATATGCATTCTGCTATTTCATTTCATCCTACTTAATCTTTTATTATGCCATTTCAATGACACAGATGAATCCGGAAGTGTTAGTCTCCAATCAGGTCAACGGCATAACCGCTACGGCTCTGGGTTTGTGCTTATCGTTCATTCTGTGGCGAGGATATCTCGTCAGGACAAAGCAAACCAGACTGATCGAAAAACAGAACAGAGAGCTAAAAAAAGCGATTGGTATGGTCCATTCACAAAAAAACGACATCGAACAGCTGAGCCAGTTAGGAAGGGATATCACTTCCTCGCTGTCCATCGAAAATATTATCCAAACGATTTATAAGAACGTGCACCAGCTGATGGATGCATCCGTTTTCACCATCGGCCTGCACAAACCGAAAGATAACGTCCTTGAATTTCCCGCTACCATTGAACAGAACCAATTGTTGACATCCTTTTCACTGCCATTATCTGAGGAAACCCATCTGGCGGTCCGGTGTTTTAATCAAAAGAAAGAAGTCATTATCAATGATTGCGGGATGGATTGCGGCAAATACGTCGGACGATTACCGACTTTAATTACAGCGGAAATCCCGCAGTCGATCCTCTATCTGCCGTTATGGCACAAGGATAAATCCATCGGCGTCATTTCCGCTCAAAGTTATCGTAAAAATGCCTATAGCGACTATCATGTCAATATGCTTCGAAATCTGGCGGCGTACAGCGCCATTGCTCTGGTGAACGCCGATGCTTACCATCAAGTAAATGAACTTGTCCAGGATCTCAAAGCAACGCAGGAGCGGCTGGTGACACAGTCCAAACTGGCTGCCCTCGGTGCCCTCACTGCCGGCATCGCCCATGAGATCAAGAATCCACTCAATTTCGTCAATAATTTTGCCGAACTCTCCGCAGAGATGGTGAACGAACTGGAAGCCGAGCTATCGGCACAGGCGCCGGACCAGGCGACGATCCTTGAGATCATGCAAAATTTGAAGCAGAATTACGGAAAAATCAAAGAGCACGGCAAACGCGCCGACAGCATCGTCCGCAGCATGTTGCAGCACTCGCGCGGCAAGGCGGGTGAGAAGCAACCGACCGATATCAATGCCATACTGGAGGAAGATATCAATCTCGCCTATCACGGCATGCGCGCGCAGGACAGCAGTTTCAACATCAAGATCGAGACCGACCTGGATCAGACCATCGGCAAGATCGAGGTAGTGCCGCAGGATATCAGTCGTGTCTTCCTTAATATTATATCCAATGCCTGTTACGAGACGCACCGAAAAAAAATGGCTATAGACGGCGATCATTCACCGACCCTGACCGTCTGGAGTAAAAACTTGCCGAACCGGATAGAGATCGGCATCCGCGACAACGGCAACGGCATCTCCGATGAGGTGCGGGAGAAACTGTTCACACCGTTTTTCACCACCAAACCGGCGGGCCAGGGCACGGGATTGGGATTGTCGATCAGTTATGATATCATCGTACATGCTCATAATGGTCAGTTAAAATTCAAGACAGAGGTGGGTGAGTATACAGAATTCATCATTACCCTGCCGAAATAAGGCGGAATTGCATTCGAATCGGTCTGTTTAAATGAAAAAATATCGGAAACGCTCGAAAAAATTGTTCGCAGGAATCATTCTGCTGTTGTTGCTCTGTAGCGACAGCTACGCCCTGGAGGAATACATCCGTTTCAGGCGGCTGTCGACAACGGATGGGTTGTCGCAAAATACCGTGCGCGATATCCTGCAGGACAGCAGGGGATTCATGTGGTTTGCCACCCAGGATGGCCTGAATCGCTATGACGGCTATACCTTCTATCCGTATCGCCATAATCCGGATGACAGCTGCAGCCTGAGTAACAACCTGGTGATCTGTATGGCAGAAGATCATTCCGGCGCGCTCTGGATCGGCGCCTGGCATGGCGGATTGAACAAACTGGATCGCGCCACCGACTGTATGCATCATTATCGCCATCATCCCGGGGATAGCAGCAGCCTCAGCGATAATGATATCACCGCTCTAATTGTATCGAAACGGAATCCGCGAACGCTCTGGGTGGGAACCGATGGCGGTGGACTCGACAAATTCGACATCGAGACCGAACGAGTCGACCATTATCGCCATCAGGCTGGAAATCCTCTCTCGCTCAGCAGCGATCGGATCAATGATCTATGCGAGGATGCAGACGGCGATTTGTGGGTCGGAACGCAGGACGGTCTGAACAGACTGGAAACACATACCAATTGTATTGTTCGATATGACCTGCAACCTCAAGGGAAGAAGAAAAAGGGCGGAACGGTCATCAACTCTATTTTTCAGGATCGCAAAGGGTGGTTGTGGGTAGGTACGGAAGCCGGTCTTTACCGATTGAATCGAGCCGGCGATCGGTTTGCTGTCTATCGTCATCTGCCGAATGACCCCACCAGCATCAGCAACGACCGTATCAAAGCCGTCTGTGAAGATGATCAGGGTAGACTCTGGATCGCGACCTGGGATGGGCTCAATCGTCTGAATCCTGAAACGGAACAATTCGTTCGTTTCTATCATGAAGCGGACGATCCCAATAGTCTGAGTTACAATGCCTTATACTCTCTGTTCGTTGATCGATCCGGCATTTTATGGATCGGCAGCTACAGTCAGGGTATCAATGTGTACGACCGTAACCGCAATAAATTCGTCCTCTACCAAAAAGATCCCGATGATGCCAACAGTTTGAGCGATAACATCGTCAAGGCGCTGTACGAAGATCGATCCGGCATGTTGTGGATTGGGACCTATTTTGGCGGGCTCAATCAGTTCGACCGCCGTAAAGGCATTTTTCACCATTTTGTCCACAATCCGGATAATCCGAATAGCCTGAGCAGTAATTCCATCGTTTCCATTTTCGAGGACCGCTCGGGCCTGCTGTGGATTGCGACGACAAACGGTGGTTTAAATACGTATGATCCCGAGACAGGACGATTTCGCTGTTATCGAAACGTTCCTCCCAATCCGAGGAGTCCGAGCCCTGATTTCATCAATGCGGTTTTTGAAGATTCCCGTAAAAGAATATGGATTGGCACCAATCATGGCTTGAGCGAACTGAATCGCAGCGCCGGGCAATTTATCACCCATGTCCATAATCCTGCGGATTCGTTCAGTCTGAGCAACAATCGCGTCAAGGGTGTATTTGAAGATTCCGCCGGTCGATTATGGGTGGTGACGGACGGAGGTGTGAATCAATTCGATCCGGAAAGCGGCAGGTTTATCTGCTTCGGTCATCAGCCGGAGAATCCCAACAGCCTGAGCCACGATATTGCTGTCTCCATCTATGAATCTCCGCGGTCACCGGGGATATTATGGATTTCAACTTACGGTGGTGGTCTCAACAGGTTCGAGGTCGAAACCGGTACGTTTCGCCGCTACCGGGAAAGAGATGGGCTGCCGAACGATATGGCCTACGGCATTCTCGAGGACCACGAAGGATGTTTCTGGCTTGGCACCGATCGGGGTTTGTGCCGATTCGATCCGGTCGAAGAAACGTTTACCAACTATGATGTAAGAGATGGTCTGCAGGGAAACGAGTTCAATCTGGCATTGTGCAAAAGCAAAGACGGCATGATGTTTTTCGGCGGCATGGATGGTTTAAATGCATTTTATCCGCAGGACATCCAGGCGGACACTTTTGTGCCTCCGGTCGTCATTACTGATTTAAAAATATTCAATCAGTCGGTGGCGCTGGGAAAAGAGATCGGCGGCCGCGTCGTGCTCAAGTCGGTCATATCCGAGTGCGATCGGATAGAATTGTCTCATGAGGAAAATGTCTTTTCATTCGATTTTGCCGCTTTGAATTTCAGCATTCCGGAAAAGAGCCGCTACGTATATAAAATGGATGGTGTCGACCGGGAATGGATTCGGACGGATGCAACCCGGCGCCACGCAACCTATACCAATCTGTCCGGCGGCCATTATCTCTTCAAAGTCATGGGCAGCAACAGCGACGGCATCTGGAACGACGTCCCGGCGACGATCGCCGTCAGGATTAAGCCACCCTACTGGCAAACGGTCTGGTTCAGAATGATCATTGGATTTGCTGTTCTGCTTTCCATCTTCCTAATTTATAAATTCAGGACGAAGAACATTGAGGAGAAAAAAAAGAAACTCGAATTACTGGTGCAACAGCGCACCGATGAATTGAGACAGCAAACCGAGGAGTTGCAAACATTAGATAAAATCGTCAACCTGATCAACCGGGAACTGGTGCTCGATCGTGTGTTCCAGTCCCTACTGCGTCAGGGATTGAAACTACAGCCGAAAGCCGATAGAGCGGTTTTATTGATTTATGATCACGACGTAGGAATATTTACTCCTGCAGCTCATCTCGGATATGACGCAGCGGTTTTTAAAGATATCACCTTTAGCCGTGAGGAGATCATCGATCGATATGGTTCGCAATCGGATGAGGTTGAAAAAAATATATATCTCATACGCGATTTTAAATATCCCGACAACTACGAGGAGCTCAAACGCCTTCCCATGGCGAAATCGATTATGATCATGATCATTACCCTGCACGGCAAACTGGAGGGATTTTTCGTCCTCGAAAATGGTTCCGACTCGGATGTGTTCGATCGCAGCGATGCGAAAAGACTGGTTCGTTTTCGCAGCCATGCGATTTCCGCCATTGCCAAAGCGAAGATATTGCAGGATTTACAGAATAAGAATGCCGAGATTATCAGAACGCAGGAGCAGCTGGTGACGCAGCAAAAATTGGCCTCCCTCGGTGCCCTCACCGCCGGTATTGCGCACGAGATAAAAAATCCTCTCAATTTTGTCAATAATTTCGCCGAAATTAACATCGAACTGGTGGAGGAATTGCGGCAAAATCTGCTCACAGTGAAGAGCGCTGCGACGGCGGAGATGGCGGATGAAATCGACGACATTTTGACCACATTAAAAGAAAACGCCGTGCGCATCAAGGAGCACGGCAAACGAGCCGACAGCATCGTCCGCAGCATGCTGCAGCATTCGCGCGGAAAATCGGGTGAAAAACAGCCGACCGATATCAATGCCATGATGGAAGAAGACCTCAACCTGGCCTATCACGGCATGCGCGCCCAAGATTCAGATTTTAATATCAAGATTGAAAAAGACCTGGATCGCTTCATCGCTAAACTCGACGTGGTGCCGCAGGACATCAGCCGGGTCTTTCTCAATATTCTCAGCAACGGCTTTTACGAGACGCAGAAAAAAAAGATGACTCGGGGAAAAAACTTTGTACCGACGGTGTGGATCAAAACCCTGAATTTGAAAAATGCGGTGGAAATTCGGATTCGCGATAACGGCAACGGCATCCCGGCTGCGATTCGCGACAAGCTGTTTGCGCCTTTTTTCACCACCAAACCTGCCGGCCAGGGCACGGGACTGGGATTGTCGATCAGTTATGATATCATCGTGCATGGACACGGCGGAAAGATCATCGTCGAAACCGAGGAGGGCGAGTACAGCGAATTTATTATTCGGCTGCCGGTTACCGGTGATTAACTTTCAGTCGTAATACATTCTATTCAATTTTATTATTTTAGAAAGATGATTATACGTTGTAGGGGTGTCAAAAAAATGAAAAAATGATAGATATTGTAGGGTCCATCTTATAGGTGGGCTCCAAATAAATGCGTATCAAGAACGAACAATCTGCATCAGAGCATTTAGATTCTGTCAGTTGTACAGTGAGGTGACATACGGTTTAATAAGGGAGAGAATCATGTTCGCTAAAATATTAGTGGTGGATGATGAACCGGATTTGGAACAGCTGATCATACAAAAATTTCGCAAGCAAATCCGCGACAAGGAATACGAATTTTCGTTTGCGCAAAATGGCGTCGAAGCCCTGCAGGCCCTGTCCGACGATAAAAGTATCGATCTGGTCCTGACCGATATCAACATGCCGCAGATGGACGGCCTGACCCTATTGAACAAGATGAATGAGTTGCAGAACCCGCTGTTGCGCGCGGTCATCGTCTCGGCGTATGGCGATATGGATAATATCCGCACCGCCATGAACCGCGGCGCTTTCGATTTTGTCGTCAAGCCGATCGATCTCAACGATCTGGAAATCACCATTAAAAAATCGCTGGATGACTTGTTTAAATTGAAGGAGGCCGTTCTTTCGCGCGACCAGCTCGTGGCCTTGCACCAGGAGCTTGATATTGCTCATGCGATCCAGATGTCCATGTTACCGAAAAAATTTCCCGCTTTTCCGGATCGTAGGGAATTTGACATTTACGCCGAAATGCTGCCCGCCCGCGAAGTCGGCGGTGATTTTTACGATTTTTTTCTCATCGACCATGACCATCTGGGATTGATTATCGGCGACGTATCGGGCAAAGGTGTGCCGGCGGCGTTATTCATGGCGGTGAGCAAGACGATGCTCAAATCAACGGCTTTGAAGGGAGTGCCGCCGGATGAATGCTTGCGCCTGGTCAATCGTATTCTCTATATGGAAAGTATCGCCTCTATGTTCGTGACCGTGTTTTACGGCATCCTCGATATCACATCCGGCGAGGCCTTGTACTGTAACGGCGGCCATCTGCCGCCTTATATTTGCAGAAAAAATGGCGAGGTGGAAATTATGGAATCGACTTATAACCTCGCACTGGGCGTTGCTGAAAATACGGCCTATCAATCAAAAAAGGCGCAGCTCAACACCGGAGATACGTTATTTTTGTATACAGACGGCATAACCGAAGCGATAGAGGCGCAGCATATGGAATTCGGCGAGGAGCGATTGGAATCGAGCCTGGGCCGCACCGCCAAGAGTCCGCAAGAATTGTCCGGCGGCGTCATTCAGGATGTGCGGACCTTTAGCGCTGATACGGCGCAGTCGGATGATTTGACGGTGTTGGCAGTGCGATGGTTGGGAAAATTGTAGTGAGGTGGTGGCAGGAGATTGACTGAAATTTGAGGAGGGATGGTCAAAACGGTTCAAGATTTAGAATGCCGCTTTAGACGGTTTTTTAAATCACGGCCAAAGTCGGTACTGCAAATCAATAAAAAATAATTATTAATGAATTGCTCGGCGTTTCTGCGTGTACTCTGCGGTTAGATATGAGATATTTTTTTCCGTAAATTCGCGGTTTAACACCGAATCTGGGTCTATAAGAACCTGTAGATAAAGATTCGTCATCTGTTGAGATGTCTGTATAAACCTGATGCATCCAGCCGGACAGCCCCGTTTTTTTTCGATATTTACTTGCTATTTACCTCTGATTTCGATATTTTAAATATTGAAGCCACTTGACAGAAATCCGCTCTCTATAGATCAGATCGGTAATCTAACCAATATACGAAATGATGTCCAGTTTGCTGGATAACACGCAATCCCGACAGTGAAATGCAATAAATAGAAATCCAATCCTCAAACCAGGGACCATGATTATGCTGCCAAAACGCGATGAAGATTTGGTGCGCCTGTGTCTGCTGGGCGAACAAAATGCATATACCGAACTGGTGGACAGATATCAAAAACCCATCTACAATCTAGCCTTGCGCATGACCAATGATCAGGCCGATGCCGCAGATGTGACGCAAACGACTTTTATCAAAGCCTTTGAAAAGCTGGTGACGTTCAAGTCCTATCACCATTTTTTCAGTTGGCTTTACCGGATCGGCATCAACGAATCCATCAACTGTCTGCGCAAGCGCAGACGCTTTGTGCCCATTCCGGATGCTTCCGTTTCGCCCGGTTTGCAGGCCGGTGAGGGCGCTGCAGCGGCCGAAACCGCACAGCTGGTACAGCTGGCTCTGATGCATCTAAATCGGGAATATCGGCTGATCCTCATCCTGCGGCACTTTCACGGATTGAATTATGATGACATCGCGCACATGCTTAATCTGTCGGTGAATCTGGTCAAAGTCCGGTTGGTCACGGCCCGGCGATTGCTGAAAAATATTCTCATCAAGATGGGAATGAAAGATGAAAAAGCGTAAGGTAATCGATCATATAGAAAAAGCGCTCGATCGGCGCTTGAGCGATCGTATTAAAGACGAATCGAGCGCGCGCCTGCAGCACAAATCCAATACAAAAAAAGTTTTACATGAACAGCGACAGGTGAGCGCCTGGCTGGACATGGTATCTGAGATTGAACCGCCTTCCTATTTACGGGAAAAAATTCTGCAAGCCATTCCGCAGGTCAGGCAAAAAAAGCGCGAGTCCCTGTGGACGCGCATCTTTGGCGACCATTGTCGGCCGGCGAAACAAAGAATCGCCTACGGTATGCTCATGGGATTTGTACTGGGTATGCTGATAGCGACCACGATGTTTTATCTGGCCGCGCGATCGAACACTCTGATGGAGTACATGCTGACCGGAAGCGCTCTGTTTTCACAACAGTTTGACTCGATCGAGTCTTTTGAATTGCCCATTGTCGCCGGTGAACTCTCCTGGAATATCGATTCACCCAATAGTATGGTGCGCCTATCATTACGTCCCAACCAACCCGTCACGGCTTCCCTGCAGTTCAATCCGGCGGAATTCCAGGTCAGTCACTTTTATCAGGAATCCTGGAGCGGCGGCGGCGATGTGATGGTTTTACCGAATTCGGTGCGCGTGAATCTGCCCACAGCCAATCGCTTCGTATTCGTTATCAAACACCAGGCTGCGTCTTATTCGCCGATGGTGTTCAAGCTGATGACATCGGATTCGCTGCTTATCTCTAAAAGCCTCATTGTCAAGGAGGAATCATGAAGTTTGTTGAAGAAACCTTCGGCAAAATCACTGTATTTCATCTGCGAGGCAAGATCATGGGCGGACCGGAAACGGACTCTATATGCAAACGGTTTAAAGAATTGCTCGCCGCCGGCATGCTGTGGCTGGTGGTGGATTTTCGCGATGTGCAATGGATCAACAGCAGCGGCGTGGGCATCATCATCGCCTGCCTGACTTCGCTGCGCAATCGCGGCGGCGATATCCATTTCGCCAACCTGCATGATATGACGGCACGATATTTTCATCTGACCAAACTGGAAACGGTAGTAAACATTTATGAATCGGTTGAGAAAGCGGTTGCAAGCTTTCCCGTAAATTCTGCATTGTCCAACGAACAGGACAAATAAAATTACACCTGCAAGGCTAACATGGTAAATTGTGGACGCCGAAGCGGTTTTTACCACCAACACCGGATAAACCGTTACGATTGTTGCTGTGACTCTGCTCTGCTTCCGTATGTGATTAAGGATGAAGAAATATGATCGGTAAAACGATCTTTCAATACAGGATCGTTACAAAACTCGGCCAGGGCGGGATGGGGCAAGTCTACAAAGCCGAAGATTTGAAACTGGGACGGCCGGTGGTGTTCAAGTTTCTTCATCATCATCTCGCCGATAATCAGGAAGCCAAGGAACGATTTGTCCAGGAAGCCAGGGCGGCCTCCGCCCTCGACCATCCCAACATCTGTACGATCTACGAAATCAACGAGACCGACGACGGACAACTATACATCATGATGGCTTACTATGAGGGCTGGACGTTGAAGGAAATGATAGCGCAAGGGTGCGGAATCCTCCCTGCACCCACTCCGGGAAAAGGGGGGACCGGCGTCGGGGAATTTCCGGGGAAAATGGGAACCGTGACTTCCGAGGTTTCTTCGGGAAAAGGTACAATCGCTCCTGCGGGCAAGAGTTTAGTGGAGGGCGC
>JAFGSU010000164.1 GCA_016934435.1 Candidatus Zhuqueibacterota bacterium
GCAATGACAGCGCCGTTTGTCATCGCGAGCGGAGCAAACGATCATCCATTATCAGATGAACTGCCCTGGAGCGTGGCGATCTCCGCAAAAAAGGGCAGCTTCCCGGTTGGTCCCCTTATGGCGGGGATTGCTTCATCCGCCTGCGGCGGATTCGCAATGACATTCTTTTTTTATATCCTTATGTAAATAATGTCATTTTTGCCATACCCAACTCGCAATGACAAATACAGATGTCAACAACAACAAAGGCATTATATACACATAGGATAGGCCGTAATCTGCTATTCCTTCTCTATGACTTGCCGAGATGGGCGACGGCATCTTCCTTGGTTTTAAATAGTGAAAAGACCGACAGAAATCCGACGATATCCAACAGCTCTTCTATTTTTTCGCTGGCGCCGGAATAGCAGAGTTTGCCCTCCACTTCGTTCAGTTTCTGCAGATAGGAAAAAAAGACGCGCAATCCGGCGCTGCTGATATAATCCACCTCGGCCAGATCGATGACGATGTACTTCTCGCCCCGGTCCACGACCTCGGCCATTTTCTGCTCCAGCGCCGGCGAAGTATTGGCGTCGATCCGACCCGCAATATTCAGGATGAGAATATCCGACTGTTTTTCTTCTTTGATGTCCAAAAATATCCTCCTGTTTTTTTCTGAAAGATATCAAATAAAAATGATAAATGAAATATTTTATTATTTGAGCCCTATTTACAATATATCACCTTCCCCCCCAACACCGTCATCTCCACCTCCACATCCCATATCTTTTCCGGCGGGATGGTGAGAATGTCGTCCGACAGCACCACCAGATCCGCCAATTTGCCCTTGGTCAGACTGCCTTTGATATCTTCATCAAATGTGGCATAGGCCGAATGGATGGTGTAGCAGGCAATGGCTTCCTCCACGCTGATTTTCTGTTCCGGAATCCAGCCACCCGAATGTTTGCCGTCCAGGGTGCGGCGCGTGACCGCCGCATAGATGCCCCAGAGTGGATTGATCGGCGCCACGGTCCAGTCGGTGCCGAAACAGACGTGCACACCCTGATCGAGAAAGGTGCGCAGCGGATAGGCGCTACGGCAGCGTTTTTCGCCGATGCGCTTGGCGGCCCAGCGGCCGTCGTCGATGAGATGATACGGCTGCACCGAGGCGATCACCCCCAGCTCGGCGAAGCGGCTAAAGTCTTTATCGTCGATATGCTGCGCGTGCTCGATGCGGAAACGGCGATCCCACATCGGATTCTCTTTGACGCATGCGGCGTAGATATCCAGCATGCGGCTGTTGGCGCTGTCGCCGATGGCGTGCACGCTCAATTGCAGCATCGCCTTATCGGCAGCCTTACACCAGCTCTCCAGCCGGCCGTCCAGCAACACATCCATGGCCAGGCCATAGGTATTAGGATCTTGTTCATAAGGTTGGAAAAACAGCGCTGTGGAGGAGCCGAGAGACCCATCGGCAAAGGCTTTGAGGCTGCCGATGCGCAGCATATCGCTGCCAAAGTGTCGGCGCACGCCGGCCATTTGCAAATCCTCATACAGGGCCATGGGCAGGCGGCAATCCATGCGCGCGGTGAGCTCGCCGCGGTCGAGGAGAATCTGATAGATTTTGAAATCGTCCGCCGGGGTGATATCCTGCAGGCTGGTGATGCCGTATTGTCGGGCATGCTTGAGGGCCGCCCTGGCGGCCTCGATATTCTCCTCTTCGCTGGCAGCCGGCACCAGATTATAGACCGCGGTCATGGCTTCGTCCTTGAGGATGCCGGTGGGCTCTCCGGTTTTAGAATCTCGGACAATCTCGCCGCCGGGGGGATCGGGGGTATTGCGGTCGATGCCGGCTAATTTCAGCGCCAGCGAATTGGCCAGTCCCATGTGTCCGTCCAGCCGCGAAACGAAAATCGGCGTTTCGACCGAGACCGAATCGATCCACTCTTTGCGCGGCAGCGGTGTGCCCGGCCAGCTCTCATGGTCCCAGTCGCCGCCGGTGATCCATTTTTTCGGATGGCGCGATGCATAGTCGCCCAGCAATCGGATGAGCTCCTCAGGATTTTTTGCCGGCCGCAAATCAATACCCAGCAGCTGAAAACCGCCGCTGACAAAATGAACGTGATTGTCGATGAACCCGGGCAGCAGCAATTTGCCTTTGAGATCTAAAACCTGTGTATGAGCGCCGATGTATTTTGCGATTTCCTGATCCGAGCCGACCGCCAGGATACGATCGCCGATCACCGCAATAGCCTCGGCCTGCGGCATTTTCTCGTCAACCGTCCACACTTTGCCGTGCCGGAAAATCATGTCCGCCGACTGGGCAAATAGGAATTGAGCCGTCATCACCACCAAAAGGAACAGACGTTTCATAGTTCAATCTCCTCTTTGTGTTCAAGTGTAGCCCACCTGGAAGGTAGACCCCACTCATTTATGACAAAATTAAGCTTTTGAGCCGCCCTCAAAAGGTAGAAAATTTAAAAAAAATCGTACCATTCGGGCATCACTTTTCGTCGTTATTCAGCGATGGAATTCCGGTCGTAACCGTCACATACGCCGTATCCGCCCGGCCGAGGGCGTGTGCCACGACCTTGCCAATTCCGAGAGCATTCGCGCGAAACCGTCCGTACTTATCCACCCGGCCGAAATCTTCCGGCACGGTGGTCCAGCGTACCTCTGGATTTACCATCCGTCCCTGATTGTCCAGCGCCTGTAGATGAAACAGGACGGACTTTATAGTATCGGTGACCGCCTCTTTTGGAGCAATCCGCAATTCCGCTAATGTGCTTATCTCTAAGAAGCAGGAATCCGATAGCTGGTGATAGTGAAAAGAGACGAATCCGCTATCTCTTTCGGCCGTTGCCGTAAATGACAGGGTTGAGTCCATGTTTCCCAGCCGGGAAGGCACGTGGACCTGTAAGTGGTCGGGATCGGAAGTGATGGTATGATAAAACGAATCCGTCACTACCGAATAGAACGGCAGCCTCTGCCCCTGCAGCAGGTGGGCGCGGCGCGGTATGACGTGCAGGTATTTGGCTTCCCCTGCAGGCGCCGTCGAGATAACCAGCAGGGCATTGGCCACTGGTCGCTCGCGGCCATCCGATGGCGAGTTTACGACCCGGTCTCTCACCACCATGGTCGAAGAACCGCCGCCGTCCAGATTAAGGCCCTGATGCACGCCCAGATTCAGCATAAAGTCGGCCAATTCTCCGAACGTCATGCCGCTGCTCCAGCCGGGCTGGCGGCCGTCCACCACCACGAGGAACAATTTTGTGCTGTCCTGGTTAAAACCGGCAGCAGTACGGGGATGGCGGACATCGGCGATGCCGGCGCCGCCTTCCGCCGCCACGCCCGCTTCGATGCATACCTTGCCGTCCTCGATGATCCGCGGCAGGCCGCCGAGCAGTTCCTTGACTCTTTCCTTCACACCGTTCAAGCCGATAAAAATCTTGACCGTATCGCCTGGCGACAAATTTTGCCGCAGGAACGTTGCCGCATCCTGCCGGCCGGACAAAACGACACAACCGTCGCTTAAATACAGGGTACCCGTCCCGGCACGCACTGTTTCAACCACGCATCGTACCGTGTCGTTGACCATCCATCGGTCAATGGATTGCAGCCGCGCCTGTATTGCAAGGCTGTCGCCGGGTGCGGCAGGAGCATAAAAATGATTGTACAAAATAAGCGCCCCGCTATCCATCGGCGTATTGACGGTATGAATCCGACAGGTGGCATTTTTAATGAAAGCCCGTGCGTTCAATTCGACCCTGGCCAGAATCGGCCTGTTGGTTGGAGTAAAACCGATGGCGGAACGGTGATTGGGCGGCGTTAACAGTTCCCCATTTTCCACCTGGATATTGGTAGGATAGCCGTCGGCATGCCAGAAATCGCCGTTGATCGCGGCGGTCACACGATGGCCGTCATAGTCGAGACGCTGACTCATGGCGCTGACCGGCTCGCGCGAATGCGGGCGTTCCGGGCTGTTCAGCAGCCCACATCCCTTTACCGATTTCAACCTTACCCAGGGACAGGTCAGGTCCACTTCCACGACATCGATGCGCCAGGGTTGGCTGTCTTCAAGAATTTGATAATAACGCACGCCCGGGCCGACGGGCAAATCGGTCATGGTGTGATAGGTGTATTGCGCCCGTGCAGAGACAATGACAAAGATCATTGCAGCGAAGAATAGTTGCAAACGGCCTGACGGCATGGAGATACTCCGATTTTTGCGAGAGGCGCTGTTTTTAGGCGGCCAAAAAGTAATAAAAAGATTAATATTTGTGGGGTCCACCTTTCAGGTGGGCTCCACATAAGTGCAGACAAAATAAAACATTACACTTACGCTGTTCGAGGTTGTCCAAAAAATATTTTTGCCGGAACGTTCGGAGTGGGGCTGTCCAAAAAGTATGA
>JAFGSU010000165.1 GCA_016934435.1 Candidatus Zhuqueibacterota bacterium
CACCAGCTGCGCGGCAGGGTTGGCCGCGGCAAAAAACAATCGTATTGCATCCTCATCGCTTACGGCCGTCCGAGCGCCGAGGCGCGCACCCGGCTGGATACGATGGTTAAAACCACCGACGGCTTTCAGATCGCCGAGGTGGATTTGCAGCTGCGGGGACCGGGCGAATTCTTCGGCACCAAACAGCATGGTTTGCCGGAAATGAAAATCGCGGATCCATGTCAGGACCTGGACCTGTTACGCCTGGCTCGGGATGAGGCCTTTCGCCTGATCGATGAAGATCCGCAACTGACGCGAGCGTTGGATGTTGCAACCCGGCAGTATTTCATCAAAAACTATCAGGAAAAATTTGGTTTGGCCTGGGTTGGTTAGCGGGGGGATTACATCATCGATTCGGTGCCCACGGTCAAAATTGTAAGCCGATGTGCGGCACACTATTCGGTCAGGTAGCAAGTTAAAACGAAATTTAGGTTCATAACATGAGGCGAGATTATGGAGGATAAAGAGAAACTACACAACGCACTTTTTTTTAATTTAGTTGTTATGTTCCATTCTGCGGCCATGCAGCACATGGGTAAACTAAAAAATCCGGTCACCGACAAAATTGACAGGGATTTACAGCAGGCCCAGGTGTCCATCGATATGCTCGATATGCTATCTGTTAAGACCAAAGGTAATTTGAGCGACGATGAGCAGAAACTCTTGACGCACATAATCGATGAATTAAAACTCAATTACGTCGATGAGGTGAATAAGGACAAAAAAGCGCCGGAGACCGCGGAGGCAAAAGCTGAGCAGGAACCCAAAGCCGAGCAGGAACCCAAAGAAAAGCAGGAACCCAACGATAAACAAGAATCTGAAGAAAAACAAAAACCCAAAGACAAACAAGAACCAGAAAAAGCATCATCGTGAAGTTTGGGACCGGTTCTGGCAGCAAAATCAGCAGGTCGAGCAGGTATATTCCAACTCCGACCGGGTTTTGCACCAATTGCGCAGTCTGGGGCCGGTGGCGGGCAAAAGGATTTTAGAAGTCGGCGCCGGAACGGGTCGAGACAGTCTGGCGCTGGGCTCGGAAGGGGCCGTCGTCTTTATGCTGGACTATTCCGATCGTGCCCTGCGCGTCATGCACAACCTAGCACAGCAGTCCGGCCAATCGGTACGTCTTGTTCGCGGCGATGCCTTTCAGTTACCGTTCAAGACGGGAAGCATGGATCTGGTGTTCCATCAGGGATTACTGGAGCATTTCACCGATCCGGGAAAAATATTATCCGAAAATTTTCGTGTGCTGAAATCGGGAGGCTTTGGACTGGCCGATGTTCCGCAACGATATCATCTATACACGATGGTCAAGCATATTCTCATCAGGCTGAACAGGTGGTTTGCGGGCTGGGAAACCGAGTTTTCATTGCGGCAGTTGCAGCATCTTTTTCGCAGCGCTGGTTTTGCCGTTCATGCCAGTTATGGCGATTGGATGCGGCCGAGTTTTTTTTATCGGGCGTTGCGAGAGATTCTTAAAAAGGTTTCCTGGCGTTTGCCCCTCTACCCAAAGCCCATTCCGGGATTTTCGGACTTGAGAGGTTATATCAGAAGAACCATTCGCCGCTCATCATGGGCATTTTATACCTATATGGATATCGGTGTAATCGGCAGAAAAAATGGATAAGGGATGACAGAGCGGCTTTATCATATTTTAGCGATTAACTGGCAGGATATTCGCAATCCGATGGGCGGTGGCGCCGAAGTCCATTTTCATGAAATCTTTAAACGGCTGGTAGCGGCGGGTCACACGGTTACCCTGTTATGCTGTGGTTTCAAAGGCGCGGCTGCAGAAGAATCCATCGATGGTATTCGAATCGTTCGCCGGGGCAGCCGGGGTCTCTTTAATTATTTCGTCCCCCGCGCCTATCGGCAGCTTGCCCGACAGCATCACTACGATGTGGTAATCGATGATTTGAATAAAATACCCTTTTACACGCCGCTCTTTGTCAAAGAAAAATTACTGACGATCGTGCACCACTTTTTCGGCCGCAGCATCTACCTGGAGACGAGTTTTTTACCCGCCAGCTATGTGTTTTTGTCCGAAAAATTAGTGCCTCTGGTTTATAAAAATGTGCCCTTTGCATGCGTTTCGGATAGTACGCGTCAGGAATTGCGCGCTTGCGGGATCAAAGCGAGCATCGACCTGTTGCCGAACGGCGTCGATGTTGCAAGTTACAAACAGATGCCGCAACTGCGCAGCAAATCCCCTTTAATCGGCTATCTGGGACGATTAAAAAAATATAAAAGTGTGGAACATGTGATACAGGCCATGTCGATCATCCGCCAGGCCGTACCGGAAACGAAACTGCTGATAATCGGTGAAGGCGATTATCGCCCTCATTTACAGCGCCGGGTGCAGGAGGCGGGATTGCAGGATGCGGTAGAATTTACCGGCATGGTATCGCATGAAGAAAAAATTAGGCGATTGAATCAACTATGGCTGACTGTGAATCCGTCGCAGAAAGAGGGGTGGGGTCTGACCGTCATTGAGGCCAATGCCTGCGGATTGCCGGTAGTGGCGGCCGATTCCCCCGGACTGCGGGATTCAGTTCAGCATAACCGCACCGGTATTCTCTATCGGTATGGAGACATC
>JAFGSU010000166.1 GCA_016934435.1 Candidatus Zhuqueibacterota bacterium
TGGCCCCTTTGAGGCTGTTGGCAAAAAGGGTCTTTTCACCCATCCAGTCGACGATGGCCAGTTCTCCGTAACGGGAGGTTTTACTTTCTACGAGTCGCATTTGCGGGGTAAGAGAGGCATAATATATTTTCGCCAGCGTGAGCTCGAGGTCGTCCGTCAGGGGTGAAAGCGCCGCTATGAGCAACCCGGCTGCCAGGGCGATTTTTCGCCGTCGCGCATCAAGCCAGGCCAACAAAAAACTCACGACAATCCACAGAAGACAGAGCACCTGCAAATGGCTTAAAAGTTGAACCCATATGAACGTAAAAAGCAGACTGCCGAGGGTGCTGCCCATGGCCTCGTATATATATATAGTGGCGGCTGGAGTGGTGGCTTTTTTTGCGCTGGTAAAATAGAGCTGCGCCAACAGAGTGAAACATAACCCCAGCACAAAGCAGGAGGGAGCCAGGATCGGGGCGGCGAAAAGCAGGAACTGAGTGGTGTTGATGAACTCGCCGCCGGGAATGGCTAAAATCACCCGAATCCATTTGCTCGCCGCGATAATCACCGCCGTCCACAGGATGGCAAAGTAGAGGCCATAGACGATCCGGCGCTGGATGTCAACACCCGGCCGTCTGATCATGCGGTTGCCCAAATAGCTGCCGGCGCCACTCCAGATCAACCAGAACGACAGCAACAGTCCTATCAACAACTCATTGCCGTAAAAGACAGATAGGAACGAGCGAAGGAGGACGATCTGGATGGTCATGGCGATGCAGCCGAGTATAAAGGCAAAGGATTTTATTCCAGCATCATTCATAGGTGTTCGGGGTAATACGGATGAACGGCGCCCGGTTTTTCGGCCGGACTGGCAAACTTTTTGCATACCATCTGGGTGGAGAATAATAGGCACGTTTTCGATCGAATGGACCGCCAGAGTGTGGCTGTCGATAATATTTTTGCATCAGGGTGAGGCTTGGAGCGGTCATTCAATCGTATAGAAGTATAAATAATATACAAATTTTCATCCAAGAATCAAGCGAAATAAAACAAAAACTTGTATATATCATTTTCTTTTTTAAATTACTCTTTGGTGATCATCATGGGTTTCGGTTTGGCCGGTGGTGCAGACGCAATGGGACCTGAATCGCCAGAGGTGAGCGTACCATTCTGAAAACACCGTGCGGGTGTGTGGAGGTGTATGTGAAAAAGCTGTTTTTTATGAGCCTGTTATGGTCTGGGCTATTATGGTTGCATTGCTCGCAACCGAACCAACCGGTAGATCGGACTGTGCCGGCGCCGCCTGACATGATTTTCATGAGCGGTCCGGTTTCGGTCCAGGCGCCGGCTGAAATCGGACAAAAAGCCGACGAGGTGAATCTGTGGTTTCAATTCGTCACCCGAATGCTGCATGGTGTGGAAGGCGTCGAACCCGGGACCAACGGCAATATTTTTCAGTGGGAACTGGCACTCGATGACGGCGATGTCCATCGTCACATCAAGGCGGTTCGCCGGTCTGATAAATCGGTCGATTGGACGGTTGTGTGGAATGGTCAGGCGAAAGATGGTACGATTTACAACAATCGCACCATTATTATCGGCAAAGCCGGTTTAAACAATCTCTCTCAGACCTGGACCTTTTATGATATCATCAACGGGCATGAAGCTCATAAAATAAGCTGGCAGAAAGACAATAGCGGCGATATCGGACTTGTTTATGGCTTTCCCCTGACCGAAGCTGAGTGGAGGTTAGCGAATCGAACGGATGACTCCGGCACCTTTGAATATCTCCTGCAGAGTGTCCGACAATTTTATGCCGAATGGGCTGCCAATGGATCGGGCAGTTATATCGACTATCGCAGTGGAGAGGTTCAAACCGGTTACTGGGATTGAAATTTGCCTTGTCCAAAAATGACAGCTGAGTCAAGTGTCGTGTGATGCGCCTCTTTTACTTGTACGTGCTCCTTGCGTAATGGACGCCGGGTTCTGCAGTCTTATCATCTGCGCCCATATTAAATATTCACCTGCACCTGCGGTCTTTTATAGAAGGAAAAGAGTTTGAAGAAAGGTGAACAAGAGCACCACCCGGGCCTGATAAAACCAAAATTTCGAAAAGCCGTTGTGGCCGTGACGTTTTCCCCGCGCACCACGGCTGTTTTGAACGAATCACATCGCCTGTTGTCTTTGCTGGGGGCGGCTCCATACATCCTGCACGTAGGTGAGGATACGCCGGCCACAGGCGAAAAAATGAAAGCCTGCATATCCGAATCCAACTTTCGCGATCAATCGCCGCCCTATTCGATCAGCAAAGGACAGATCGCTCCCCAGGTCCTGGCGATGGCAAAAAAGATCAAAGCCGACCTCATCATTGCCGGTGCGCTGGTTAAGGAAGGACTGATTAAGTCGAGTATCAGCAAGGTGGCGCGACAACTGGCGGTGAAAGCCCCCTGTTCTGTACTGCTCCTCACAAATCCGGCCAATGAACCGTCGACGGTCTCGAAAGTGTACTGTGTTGTGGAGTACAACCGGCCGGCAAAAATGGCTGTCGAGACCGCATTCACCATCGCCCACCTCTCAGGAGCGCGCGATTTATTATTCACCCACGCTTTTCGCTTTCCCAAAGAATTCGAAGGAAAAAACCAGCTCAACGCCAACGCCAGCAAAATCCGCAGGTTGTATCACCAGCAGGACGTCAGATTGCACCGTTATCTTTCACGCTTTAGCGCCGATGAGAGCCATTACCGCGCCCAATGTATACATGAAACCTCCAGAACCACGACCCTCAATTTTGCCAGGGAATTCGGCGCCGATCTGTTCATCCTGCCGGGTCCCACCCAAACAGAAGGTTTATGGAGCCATATTTTCACCAGTGATTTTGAACTGCTTTTGCAAAACCTGCCGTGTTCCATTTTCCTGACTCGCAAGGCGAATCATCGTTAATCGGTTTCTCCTCTGTCCTTGTGGCAGGCGGAATAGAGGATATCAAAGCTACCTCTATAGCCTGCACATTTTCAATATTTCATATCGCAGCTTCCCAACTGGCTAACTAATTTTTACGATATTGAATCAGCACATTCAACGAAAACAGGGCTAATGTGAAAAACACGAACAGAGGGAAAAAGACCGTACCGCTGAGGATTTCCTCTTTGTAGAGCGAGTGTAAGAAGAAAACCCAGATGATGGACAGGGCAAATGTATTGGCGCCGGCAAGCGCCATGTCATGTATCTGTTTCTCATCCAGCACATCATCACTTTTACGGATTCTGTGAACCAAAAGTAAATACATGTAAGCGAGAAATAGCGGAAAGAGCAGCGCTTCATACAGGTGGCTCTCGAGAACGGTATCCTGGTAAATAAAAGATGCGACCAAGCCACAGACGCCACAGATGATGCCGATGAGATGGATGATTTGAAAGCCCGTTTCACTCAAGCGCAAGCCGGCGGCCAGTTTGCTCTTCGGCAACAGCCAGATGACCAGTCCGGTGAGGATGAGCGCTATCAGCAGATAAAATTTGACCGACATGACAGCCTCCTTTTCATGAGTTGTTTTCGATGAGGAAGAAAATCTCTTCTACCGATTTGGCAAAGAATTTAGCCAGTTTAAGCGCCAACAGGGTGGAAGGGACAAATTTGCCTTTCTCGATGGAAAAGATCGTCTGCCGCGTCACACCGATTGCATCTGCCAGCGCTTGCTGCGACAGGTCGCCGTGATCGAATCGGCACCTTCGCACATGATTGCCCAATTTCATACTTAGTTCTCCGTAAATTATAATTTACAAAA
>JAFGSU010000167.1 GCA_016934435.1 Candidatus Zhuqueibacterota bacterium
ATAGGCGCTAATTACTCTAATTCATAAAAATTAGATCCATGATTGTCAAATAATTATTTCACTGTCACCAGGAAAGCACAGGTACGGCGCAGCGGAATGCGTGTCATATTTTTATGACAAACGTAACGAAAAAAGTGCGAATTATTTGACGGATGGGATGGATGCGGGAGGGATTATTTTTTTCGATGTTTGTCCGGCACGCCTCTCAATATCAGCGCTCCGATCAGCATGTTCACCGCCAATACCGCAATGGCGGCTTTATACCTAACGGCATTGCCGTACGAAGCCAAAAGATAGGTAACCACGCTCCAGATAAGTGGGCCCAGTACGGCCGCGATTTTCCCGGACAGCGCGTAGAGACCAAAGAATTCGCCCAGCCGCTCTTTCGGCGCCAGCGATATGAGAAGCGGTCTGGCAGAAGTCCACACAGATCCCATCAGCATGCCCAACACACACCCATAGCCCCAGAACAGATATCGGTTGCTGGTGAGCACCAGGCACATCAGGGCCGCCACCCAGAGAAAAATAACGCCGGTAAGGGTTTTTTTGGGGCCAAAGTGATCGGTGAGGATACCGCAGAGCGCGGAACCGATGATGGCGGACGGCACCACGACGATGAAGAACTGGTTCGCTTCGGCGCGGGTGAATTGCATGACCGCCTGAGTATAAACGCCCATATAGATGATCACGGTCTCGATGCTGTCTTCATAGAGCAATTTAGCCAGTAGAAAACGAGGTAATCCCGGATAATTTTTAGAGTCGGTAAGGGCGCGAAAAGTTTTTCGATAGGAATCCCGGATGCGCCAGGATTCTCTGCGCAGGAGCGGCGAGGGGGGTTCTTTGACCCACAAAAAAATGGGCACGGCAAATAGAAGAAAGACAGCCGCTGTCGGAATAAAGGCGGCGGTTGTGCCTCCCGCCGAGATGCCGGGGATTTGCAGACCATAGAAGGAACCTTCCACAAACACCCCGGCAACAGCCAGGCCCAGGATGGAACCCATATAGCCGACCGCGACGCCGTAACCGGACACGCGCCCGATGGTGCGGGGCGTGCTGACCGCCGGCAACAGGGCGTTGTAAAAAACCAGTCCGCCCTGGTAGCTATAATTCGCGACCACAAATAAAACCATCACCAGAGGGATCAACACGGATATTTTATCTATATGCACGCCGACGATGCCGAGCAGCGCCGTACAACCGATGCAGACGCCCGTCATTACCGCCAGCAATACCATCTTGCCGCCGCGGATATCCGACCAGTGGCCCAGCACCGGCAGCGTCAGAGCTACTAAAATCATGGAAAAGGAATTGGCAAAAGAAACAATGAAATCGCTTTGTTGTAAATTAATAATAATCCACGTGCCAAAGTACATGGACACGACATTCATCGAATAGGCCGTGTTGGCGAGATCATAAAGAATCCAGGAAATCGTTGCGACGGGACGGGGTTTGGTAAGAGTCGGCTGATTCATCTGCTATACTAATTTAGATTCGGAGCGACCGGTTATGGTGACCTTATGAATGGTTTGGAGAGACTTTTTGCACGGTTCTGCAAAGCCGGTTGATGAGGCCGCGATAGGTGCGGTGCGGCGGCACAACCATCACTAAAATGGCAGTTTGTGATAGAATGTACAGATAACGGAATACCAGTTTCCTCCCGCCCTCGTCTTCGATCATCACCTCGCGCAGGGGACCGAGAGCGCTCATGCGCCGGATCACTTTTTGCATCTTACCGATCAAGACCGACAATTCGACGGCATGGCGCTCGTGTAATAGCTGGGTGCGGGCCACATGCTTGGCAATGGGGAGCCCTTCAGCATCGAATAAAAAAATAGCGTCGTAACTGCCCACCTGAACCAGATCCTTCATCATGCGCTCGAGCACCTTTTGCATGGCCGGCGCTTCATCGGGCGCAACATCTTCTTGATCGGCCGGATGTCCGCGCGGGTTTGTTGTTTGGTCAGCCATAATTTCGTCTATTTTTTCATCACACTTTTTGCACCAACAATTGTACGACGCCGCGCAGGGTTTCAAAAACACCGACGCCCTGAGAGGCGACGGCTTCATAATGGGGAACGCTCAAAAAATTCAGTTTGCCCTGCAATGCGGCAACCGATTCGATATCCGTTAAATCACGCTTGTTGTACTGCAGAACCCAGGGTAACTCTGCCAGTGTTTTTTGTTGCTGGATCAGCTTTGTCTCCAAATCCATCAGGGCCGCCAGATTTTCAACGCGACGCGCTTTTTGTGAATCTACTACGAAAACAATGGCATCGGCGCCGCGCAAAACAATTTTTCGGCTCATATGGTAATATTGCTGCCCCGGTATGGTATAGAGGTGAAATCTTGGTTTCTTGCCCTTGATGCGTCCGATGCTGAGCTCGAGAAAATCGAAATAAAGCGTCCGCTCATCGCGCGTCTTCAGGGAGATCAGCTTGCTGCGCAGCTTTGGGTCCAGATGCGCATGAATATATTCCAGGTTGGTCGTCTTGCCGCCGAGTCCGGGCCCATAATAGATGATTTTAAAGATGATCTCCTGCCGAAGCCAGTCGATGTGCATAATATTGAAACCTTTGCCG
The DNA here is from genome assembly GCA_016934435.1 of Candidatus Zhuqueibacterota bacterium. Lineage (GTDB taxonomy): Bacteria > Zhuqueibacterota > Zhuqueibacteria > Residuimicrobiales > Residuimicrobiaceae > JAFGSU01. The sequence continues at coordinate 2,580 of JAFGSU010000167.1, forward strand.
ACCGCTGCGATCGGATTTGTATTCTATTTCACGCTCAGCGGGCGCGGATGCTTTCATCTAGACGTTGCGTCAAGATATCACGAAATTCAAAATCGAGGAATTTTTTGGTTTCTTCACTCTGTTTCTTCAGGGTCTGAATCAACTGCAGTATTTTTTCCACCGCATAATGCGCTAACACGCGAATGACGCCCAACGCCACCTTTTTTTCGAATACAATGAGTATAAAGTATTCGTTTCCGACGCTGCATAAATAACTGCAGCGCGATACGCCCTCGTGATACAGAAATCTAAAGTGGGATTCTTCGCTGATGAGATTGGCCATTTCGGCCGTGGCGGCAAAATCGCCTGCGGCAAGAGCCGTGAGACTGGATATATCCATTGTATCCGCTTCTCCGCGATAGACAACCGGATAGCCGTTCAGATCGGCAAAAATAGCCAGCCGCGCCTGAGAACGGTTCAAAAATTCATCGAGGATTTGTATAATCCGCTGAAAAGAGTCCTCTGAAAAGACCAATCTTTTACCGTTTTTTCTGTTTTCTAAATCCATAAGCCGCATCCATTACAAGTTCATTGCAGAATCGGTGTTGGAAAAGTTAAGCGATAAAAACATTCAAAATGAACAGATTATCGCTCCACCTGAAAAACATCGATTCGGATTTAATGACCCAGTTGCAAACGCTTGATCAGAAATTCGGGCAAACCTGCTTTTTGCATGGCGAGCTGTGTTTTTTTTACATCATAAGGCACGCGCACAAATTCCACCGCACCGTTCTCATCATCAAAGATGACAAACGCTGCGGCCGGATTGCCGTCACGCGGCTGCCCGACACTTCCGACGTTGATGATGTATCTTGTATGGTTGCTCAACGTAAATCCTGAGGCCCGCCGCATACGGATAAATTCCTCAGGGGTTGATTCAAAGCAATAAGCGACATGCGTATGGCCGATGAAACAGACGCGCTGTGTAAAAGCGGTAAAATTGCGTTCCGCATCGAACACATTCAGAATATAATCCCACTCCATCGGACTGAGCGGTGTAGCATGCACATAATGGGCAATCTCCGAAGAAAAATGGGGCACAAATGTCATTAGCTCTTCGCGCCCTTGTTGCGATAATATCTCGCGCGTCCAACGGACGGCAGTGCGGGCGTGTTCATTAAAATCGGTTATGTCCGTACGGCCCAGCACCGCATCATCGTGGTTGCCCAATATTTTAATATCCGCCAGGGAACTCAGCCGCTGCAAACACTCGTCCGGAAAAGGACCATATCCCACCACATCGCCCAGACAGACGATCTGATCGACATGTTCCCCTTCAATTCGTTCCAAAACCTGTTCCAGAGCCTCTAAATTGCCGTGGATATCGGATATAATAGCCTGCCGCATGTCTGCTCCCTATTAGATTTAAAATATACGTTTTATGAAGCCTTGAAGCAAGCAAATTTTTTATTTTTATTGAAATATCTTAAAAACCTGACCGCCGCCGAATTTTAATGCCTGCCGGATGACAAATATTCTAAAAACGCGCTATTTTACCTGAATCCTTAAACAAGTTTTACATCAAAAAACACGGATTCTCTTGACTATTATCAGGATATTGTTAGATTTTGATATGCGGGATTGGAACACTCATGCAGTGCCCACAGCTTAAAACCAAAACATGGTGGGCGATGCGTTATCCGCTCCGTTCGCAAGTTAATACAGAATTCAGGAGGAAATTGCCACGGCGCAAACCTTAATGCAACATGTCAATCCCTGTTCAGCCGGATCGTTCCAGACTATAGACTAAAACGCAAGGAGAAAACGTATGCGCGGCCAAATACCCGTTCTCATGGTGGAAGGACAAACGCTGGCCGAAGCGTGGGAAAAATCGCTCATCAGCGTGCATGAAAAAGGGTGCACAGTCACTACTGAATACGACAAGCCGGAGGATCCACCCAGCAAGGATTGCACCATGATCATGGTTGTGCACGATCCCCTGGCGGAGCCCATGATCCACAAAGATTTCCCCGGTGGGCTGGAGGACCTGCAGGAATACGTCATGGAGGTGGTGGACGGCATCAAAGATCACTGCGTGCGCAGCAGCGCCGACGACCTCGAAGACACCCGCTGGGAATATACCTACCACCAGCGCCTCTTCGGTTACTCGGTGCCCGCATCCGAACGCATTTTTGATCAGATCGAAATGATCGCTGAAAAACTGGCGAAAACGCCGTACACCCGCCGCGCCCAGGCCATCACCTGGAAAGTATGGGAGGATAACTACTGCTATGACCCGGCCTGCCTGCAGAGCATCTGGTGCCGCATCCTGGCCGATGACGGGGGAACCTGGACGCTCAATACCAATATCCGATTCCGCTCCAACGATGCCTACAAAGCCGCGTTCATGAACATGTTCGCGTTGACCCAGCTGCAAAAAAGGATCGCCGAAAGCATCACCCGGCTTTCAGGCAAACATGTCCGCCTGGGCCGCTACATGCATCAAGCCGATAGCTATCACATTTACGGTTCCTATTTTCGCGAGTTCGAGGAACGGTTTCTGAAAAACCTCGCCTCGCGCACCTTTGCACAGCGGACTTTTCGCTATGAGGACGTGAAGGACATCATGGAGGAAGCAGTGCCGGCGATTCTGGATAAAGCGAAGAATATGGGCCGGCAAATCGAGTGACGGGATCGGCACAGCAATCCTATGCTAATCCTGTCATCCTGAAAGCATATTGATCACCGATTCACGAGAGCAACATCATGAATATACCACCCAAAACCCTTTACGAAAAAACCTGGCAGCAGCACCTGGTCCATGCGGAACCGGACAGTCCTGCCTTACTCTATATCGATCTGCACCTGATCCATGAAGTCACCTCACCGCAGGCATTCAGCATGCTGCGGGAAAAGGGATTGCGCGTGCGCCGGCCGATGCAGACGCTGGCCACGGTGGACCATTCGATCCCGACGACCGATCTTTCCTTGCCCATGCAGGACCGGCAGGCGAAGCAGCAAATCGCCCAGCTCGAACACAATTGCAGCGAATTCGGCATTCCGCTGTGTTCGCCGGATTCCGAGCGCCGCGGCATCGTCCATGTGGTCGGCCCCGAACTCGGCCTGACCCAGCCGGGCATGACCATCGTCTGCGGCGACAGCCATACTGCCACCCACGGCGCCTTTGGGGCGCTATCTTTCGGCATCGGCACCAGTGAAGTGGGCCATGTGCTGGCAACACAAACCCTGCTGCAATACCCATCCAAAACCATGGCCGTGGAGGTAACCGGGACATTAAGCAAGGGCGTGACGGCCAAGGACATCATCCTGGCCCTGATCGCCCGCATCGGAGTCAACGGCGGCACCGGCTGCGTCATCGAATACTTGGGCGAAACCATTCGCAGCCTGGACATGGAGAGCCGCATGACCATCTGCAATATGAGCATCGAGGCCGGGGCGCGCTCGGGCATGATAGCGCCGGATAACGTCACCTTCGAGTATCTGGCCGGCCGGCCGCACGCGCCCATGGGTCGTGATTGGGATGAAGCATTGAAAGATTGGCGTTCCTTGCCCACGGATGAAGGCGCGCCATACGATAAACGCGTTACGATTGACGCCTCTGTATTGAAACCGATGATCACCTTCGGCACCACACCGGCCATGGGCATGCCGATTGATGACGTTATCCCGTCGCCTGAACGCACAACGGATGCCGGTGAGAAAAACACACTGTTAGAAGCATTGCATTATATGGGCCTGCAGCCCGGCGAAAAATTACTCGGCAAAAGAATCGATGTGGTGTTCATCGGCAGCTGCACCAACGGCCGCATTAACGACCTGCGAATGGCAGCGACCATTTTCAAGGGTAAAAAAGTGGCCAACGGGCTGCGCGTACTGGTGGTTCCGGGGTCGCAGCAGGTCAAGCGTCAGGCTGAGGCAGAAGGATTAGATGATATATTCAAAAGCGCCG
>JAFGSU010000013.1 GCA_016934435.1 Candidatus Zhuqueibacterota bacterium
CTATATAATCCTCAAGTTCCTGGAGCATCTCAGCTTCCGAGATGGGAAAAGTGGGTGCATTCAGGTCGGGGGCTTCAGGGAGTAAATGGATCCTCATGACGCGCAGCAGGAAGGCCGGCCCCGGTTCGAATTCAAAGGCGACTTCAACCCATTGCCCGCGTGCGGCCTGGGCTGCTACTGTGATGGTCTCTTCGGTGGCCTTGACCACTTTGATCGGTTCGAGGGTGCCGAGGTCGTTTTTAATTTGCCGAAATATTGGCGTGCGCGCCTCAACCGGACGTTCCTCGAGTACATTCGGAGAATAATTCTGCCGCAGGTATCGCGACATATCATTCTCATCCCCGCTATTAAACGCGATAAAATAAGCCGATGCGCGTCTGCCGGTCATAGTATCGGGGAATTGCGCCTGTAACGATTCCTGGGAAAACATATGCAGGGATGAAAACAGGAGAAAACAAGAGACCAGACAATTCTTTACCATGCGTGCCTCCTTTGCAACACTGTTAATGTTTATTGTTTTACGTTCAGAGTCGGTAAAAGTTTCTCAGGGCATAAAGAAAGGATGTCATTGCGAGCGCAGGCACGAGGCATGAACAAGGACGGCATCCGCAGTGGAGCGAAGCAATCTCCGCCGGTCACCCTGTCATTGCGAGCGAAGACACCAGGTATAAAAAAGCCGGCATCCGCCGTGCAGCGAAGCAATTTCCTCCGAAAGAGCCAGCCTCCTTACGAAGGGGATTGCTTCACTCCATTTATTATTTTACCCTTAATGATTACTCATTCCTCCGTTCGCAATGACAGACCTTTACTTTACCACGACCATCGCTTCCCCGCGCAAAAAACGCGCTCCTCGCAATGACATTTTTTACCATTTGCAATCCATCGCCGGCCGACGACTGCCTGTCACTAGATGCGGTCAAATTGTCCCCGAATGGGGACATTTTTTACATATACTTGCTCCAATGCCGCCGAAGCAATTTACTATTATAAAGTACCTGCTATAATTTATTGTAATTATTTATATTATAACACCCCAAACTGACCATGGCAGTCGGCGAATTCCCTCTCTGTCGCCTCTATCCTGGCATATTTTTTGGATAGATCAGTTTGTCCGTACTATGATTTCAGATGAAAACAAAACAGGAGCCATAATGAAACAAGTTAGACGATTATGCCTGATGCTTTTAGCCGCTTCGACCGGGTTTGCCCAGCTCAATACGCTCGGGCACGAATACGAGCCGGTAGTGGTCAGAGGCGCATTACTTTCGTTATTCAATGGCGTCGCATTTGACGATCTCTTCATCTATCGGTTCCTATTCGACAGTCAGACCTGGGAGCAGATTCCCTTTCAGTTCGACGATGTCGGCGCCGATGAAAGTTATTTCTCCGAAAACGATGGTCTCCTGGACGCGGATGACGAATTGGTTTTCATGGCAGCGGATATCGGCGACAGAGCGCCGACCGGCGCCTGGATCGCTGACGGCGATGCTCGCATCCATGCGCGCTATGAGCTGCAGGTAACCGATGGCTCCAATAGCGGCCTGCGCGGCTGGGTTTATCTCTATCGCTCCGCCGTTCTAACGCCACAATTCACCCAGGATTACGTCTCGGCCGATTTGATCAATGACGGCATCCAGTCCAGTTTCTACTATCTGACCCATAATACCCATGGCGCCATGGATCAACTGCGCATCACCAGCGCCGGCGGCGGCAACAACGCCGATATCGTCGATCGCGAAAAAGTACGCATTCTTGGCACTATCTACAGTCTGCCCTATGAACTCAATGAAGATACCATCGTTGCTACAAATCATCAGTTCAAGGATGGTCCGGTGCGGGTGTTGCGCCAGGTATCCTATCAACTATCCAGTTTGGGCGCCAGTTTTCAGAAAGATATCTCTGAACGTTACTATGACCGGCTCTCCATAACCGGCGGCAGCATCGGCCACATCGATCCATCTTACGGTGTGACCTACATGCGGCAATCGCTGGACCTCAACAGCGCGGCAATCGGTATGATGTTCTTTAGCCCCGTCAATAGCGGCATCACCATCGACGGCATTCCCGACGCGCCGGTAACGATTCTGCCGACCTCGGGTATCACCTGGAATCAACTGACCGGTTCCCAGGGAACCATTGTCCAGGTGGTAAACCTGCCGGATCTGGGCAATCCGCAGTACCTTTATTATCGCGACAATTCCGCCGGCGGCAGCGGCGACGCCACCCTGGAAACTGGCGACAGCCAATCTTTTGGCGATGTCGGCGTATCTTTCCAGAATCCCAATACCGGGGTGTTTGCGCTGGGATTTCTGCGCTATTTTCTGCCCGGCAATCTAGCGTCGAGCGTCGGCAGTGAGCTGGCCGATCACGCCACCTTTCCGATGCAAATCTCCTCCGCCGTTCAACAACCTCCGACCACAGATAATGTCGCTTTTCGCATCATCAATCCCCGTTTAGACGGCAATATATTCCGCTGGGACCTGGAGGTGAATCGTTTGGATGACTGGGGAGCCGGACAGGATGCGGTGCTCGGCGACGTTCAGCTGTTCTTCAACATCAACCCTGCGGGTTTTTCCAGCATCGCGCCAACCCTCTCGGATGTCAATTCGAATATAGTGGGAAATTTCAACTACAGTCTGACCAGCGGCCGCGCCGGCAGCAGCCTCGAGTGCGCCTATATTCAAATAGATTACACCGACGCCGGCGGCACAAACTGGTATCCCGATCTCAACGTTTGGCAGCCTTTATTGACGGCCAGCTTGCCGATAACGGTTTTCACCGAGAACAGCGGTCTGACCTGGCGCGACGGCGCCACTTTCGCAGCCCAGGGCAGCGATCTCGGACTGATCATCACTACCAGCGGCGACGGCGAGATCGACCTGCCGGTGGAACTGGCCTCCTTCACCGCGCACAGCGAAAACGGCTGGGTGAAGCTGCAGTGGATCACGCGTTCAGAGACCGAAAACCTCGGCTTTCATATCTACCGCTCCGAGTTGATTGAAGGGCTGTACGATCAAATCAATGACTCCCTGCTGCCCGGCGCCGGCGACAGCCAGTCGGAACATCGCTATTCCTATATCGATAAAGATGTGCAGGCGGGAAATACCTACTATTACAAACTCGCGGATGTGGATTATCAAGGACGGATCAACATGCACGGTCCCATAGCGGTCACCGCGGCACAGCCTCTCGAATACTCGTTGCAACAGAATTTCCCCAATCCTTTCAATCCGGTCACCAGCATCCGATTCATCGTCGGTGAATCGGGATTGACCAGGCTGTCTGTATTCGATCTACGCGGGCGCCTGGTGCGGCTTTTGGTAGATCGGCATCTCCAAACCGGACAGCACGAAATCGCCTTCGACGGCATGGATGAAAGAGGAATGCCCCTGCCCAGCGGCACCTATCATTATCGATTGCAGGCGGATGGATTTCAGCAGACCAGGCGCATGCAGTTATTGCGCTGACCGGGGATTTGGGGAGGAGACTATTCGACTGAGTATAAAACCGACGAATTTTGAGGCGGTAAACGCCAAAGGCGTGACAGGATTATAGCCCGATAACCGCGAAAGAGACAAACCCCGAAGGGGTGACAGGATTCAGCGGGTCGTCCTGTTTCACCCTTTATACAGGCACCCCTGTCAGGGGTATCTCGAGTATAAATACATACCGTGCATGAAAAATCCTGGCAGGATTCATTATGACCGGCGGATTGGGAAACCCGCTGTCCGTATCGTACCGCTGACATTCCTGTCCCCGGTGTGTAAGGGATTGGAATTCGGATGTTTACAGAATCCCGCCGAATTCCCCTTTGAAAAAGGGGAATCGGGCTACTCCCCCATCATTCAAAACACCAGAGGTTTCCAAAAAGTACGATAACAACCGTCGAATATATAGAAGTGATGGCATGGCCCCCTCATCCTTTCCTTCTCCCCCTTGAGAAACGGGGGAGAAGGCACTACTAACGTATAATCTGTCCAGTTTTTATTACTTTTTGGCCACTCTCAAGAAAGATTGGAATCACAATGCCACCAACGCAAATTTCTCAGAAAAAACCCAATCACCCCCTTATCGATACAACAAATATTGCCTTCTCATTTCAACAAAATCCTTCACCTCATCCCGGCACTGCTGCATAACCTTTTCCACCGTCATGCCCGGATGCTCCAACGACTTTATCGTTTTCGGCGGCGACCAGCGCAATGAATCGGGATTGGTCCTGCGAAAAGCATCGAACATGTGCACGGCCGCCTCCACCGACCGATATGCTTTGGTATCGGTGAGCATGATCTCGACGCCGGCGCACAGCTTGTTCCACGGTTTGCCTCTGGGATTGGCGCCCGCAGCCACATTCCTGGGTATGAAATAAGCGGGCCGGAAAATCGCTCCGGCGATGTCCCGGTTGTTCAAATCCGCTGCCGCAGCCTCGGCATCGATCCAGGGGGCGCCGGTCAGCAGAAACGGCTTGGTGGTGCCGCGCGCTTCGGAAATATTGCAGCGCTCAAACAGACACTGGCCGGGATAGACCACCGCCGTCTCGAACGTACCCATATTAGGCGACGGCATCACCCACAGCAAGCCGGTGTCGTCCCACATCATCGACCGCCGCCAGCCCTCCATTTTTATCACGGTCAAATCCGCTTTGAATCCCTGCGTATCATTC
>JAFGSU010000168.1 GCA_016934435.1 Candidatus Zhuqueibacterota bacterium
CGAACATCATCATTGGTTTCGCGCGATTCAACGGCAGGTCAGCGGGTATCGTCGCGAATCAACCGAACGCTATGGCAGGTGTGCTCGATATCAACGCATCGCGCAAGGCGGCGCGTTTCGTCCGGTTCTGCGACGCGTTCAATATCCCTATAATCACCTTCGTCGATGTCCCGGGATTCTTGCCCGGAACCGGACAGGAGTTTGGAGGGATTATCACGCATGGTGCGAAGTTGCTGTATGCTTTTGCCGAAGCGACGGTTCCAAAGGTAACAATTATTACGCGAAAAGCATATGGTGGCGCTTATGATGTGATGAGCTCAAAGCATTTAAGAGGAGATATCAATTACGCCTGGCCGACCGCAGAAATTGCCGTCATGGGCCCTGTCGGCGCCATAGAGATCATCTACGGCAAAGAGATCCGGTCCGCCGAAAATCCTGAAGAAGTGATTGCGAAACGCGAGTCGGAATACAGGTCGAAATTCGCCACACCGTATGCTGCCGCGAAGTACGGGTTCATTGATGACGTTATTGAGCCCAGAAATACACGTTTCCGCATCATTCGTGCTTTGGAAAGCCTCTCTACCAAAAGAGACAGCAATCCGCCCAAAAAACATGGAAATATACCGTTATAAGCAGGATAGCTATGGAACAAGGAATAACAATCGCAGTTCTTGGTGTGAGTATCGTTTTTGCGAGTCTGGCCGGATTGTATCTCTGCGTAAAAATATTTGTCCGCATTATTGAATTTATGAAATTTGGAAATGTTAGGAAATCTGAAAATGTGACGCAGGCGGACATGATGATTTCAGGGGAGGTTGTCGCCGCGATTACATTAGCTTTACAGCTAAGCCGTGAAGAACTTCACGATATGGAAAAGACAATACTAACTATGCAGAGAATCACACGGCCCTATTCACCGTGGTCTTCTAAAGTTTACGGGATTCGCAAACCAGCAAGATAAAATCACAGGTAGTATAAATGAAAAGGTATAAAATTACTATTAATGGTAATCCATATGATGTTGCTATTAAGCGTGTCAATCAGGGGGAGGCAGTCGTTGAAGTCAACGGATCAGAGTATCATGTGGATATTCTGGAAGAGCCTGTCCTCCATAAGACGCCTCAGATTGTTCGCCGACAGGAAGTTTATGATGTAAGCAAAAGGCCGGTGCAAACAAGAGCCGCCGATCGTGTCGCGCCGTCATCCGGAGTGATTAAGGCGCCTTTGCCCGGATTGATCCTTGAGGTTTCAATTAAGGAGGGCGATGAAATAAAAATTGGACAACAGGTACTCCGGATGGAAGCCATGAAGATGGAAAATAACATCCAATCGAACAGAGACGGCAGAGTTGTTTCTGTCAGGGTAAAAAAGGGTGATTCCGTGCTCGAGGGCGATATCCTGGCAGAAATCGGAGACTGATGTGGAAGGGTTGTTCAGATTTATCCACTTCACCGGCTTTTATAATATGACACCGGGTCATATCATCATGATCATGGTTGGTCTTTTTTTCATTTACCTGGCAATAAAAAAAGAATATGAACCGCTTCTTCTTATCCCTATCGGCTTCGGCATATTGATCGGTAATATCCCGTTCTGGGAAAATATCGGATTGCAGCTCGGGATATATGAACAGGGCAGTGTGATGAATTACCTCTATATGGGGGTCGTCAAGGGTATCTATCCGCCGCTTATTTTTCTCGGCATCGGCGCAATGACCGATTTCTCCGCTTTGCTCTCGAACCCTAAACTGCTGCTCCTCGGCGCGGCCGCGCAAGTTGGAATTTTTGTGACGCTGTTGGGTGCCCTGGCTTTGGGATTCAACCCGCAGGAAGCCGGCGCCATTGGAATCATCGGTGGTGCGGATGGTCCCACTGCTATATTTCTCGCTTCAAAACTGGCGCCGAACCTAATCGGCGCGATCGCGATCGCAGCTTATTCCTACATGGCGCTTGTACCGCTCATTCAGCCGCCGATCATGAAACTGCTCACGACTAAAAAGGAACGTCTGATCCGGATGAAACCGTCAAGAAGCGTCTCCAGAACCGAAAAATTACTATTTCCCGTGTTTGCGTTTCTGATTACGGCGTTCATCTCTCCCGGATCCATTCCTCTGCTGGGCATGCTGTTCTTCGGTAATCTGCTCAAAGAGAGCGGCGTGACTGACCGTCTTGGCAATACGGCCCGGAACGCACTCATTGATATTGTGACCATATTGCTGGGCGTGACAGTCGGCGCCAGTACCCAGGCGACGACATTCCTGAAACCGCAATCCGTGCTGATTTTTGTGTTGGGAGCCCTATCGTTTATGATCGCCACGGCCAGCGGCGTGCTGTTTGCTAAATTGATGAACCTGTTTTTAAGAAGTGATAACAAGATCAATCCGCTCATCGGTGCGGCAGGTGTCTCCGCTGTCCCTGATTCTGCGCGTGTGGCACAGCTTGTCGGAGCTAAAGAGGATAGCACCAATTTTCTGTTGATGCATGCCATGGGCCCAAATGTCGCGGGCGTTATTGGGTCCGCTGTGGCAGCTGGAATCTTAATGTCGATATTGATGAAAACGATCGCATTTTAATTGAATTGTGGGTCTATACCGGTGAAATTATCGGTTCATCGACAAACATTTTATTAAATGCGTGCATTGCCTGATTGAATTGCGGATCAGGTAGTATGCATGTAATTCCTTCCTTTGCCACGGAAAGTGTGTCGAATTCAACATTATAATCGCTGAATGCCCTTAAAATATCCGAGACAAATCGCGATAAATTATCAATGTCGGTTCCATACATGAATACCAGCGCCAGATCTTTGCGGCACGAAATGTCCTTTGCACCAATATACCCGAGATTCTCTTTCATCAACCGCAGCGATTCATCGGCATTGTCTTTTGATACCGTGAATGCGATATCGCCCTGCTTCAGAGTATGA
>JAFGSU010000169.1 GCA_016934435.1 Candidatus Zhuqueibacterota bacterium
CGCCCATTTATTTGCGCAAAAAGGGTTCAACGGAGTATCCATGCGCGAGATTTCTGAAAATTCGGGTGTAACCAAACCAACTATTTATTACTATTTTAAAAGTAAGGAACAGATATACAGAGAATTGATTGATGCCGGTAGAGCGCATAGCCGGGCGGATGTCAGTCGTATTCAATCTCTGGATTGGCCGCTAAAAAAAAAGCTGATAGAAATTATTAAACAAAGATTTCGCGATTGCGAGCAATACAAAGACTTTTCTCGCTTATTTCTTCATCTTAATTCATCCATTGAAGATCTGGATTTTATTAGTGGAATCAAACGGGAGATAAAACAAGAACCGCTTCGGATTCTTGAAGAGATGATAAGAGATGCGATAGAATCGGGAGAAATTAAGAGAGAAGTCAATCCCGCAATAGCGGCGGAAACCATCATTGCGATTTTTCAATATTTTATGTGGAAAAAGGTTGAGGGGGACGACCGTGGGGATGACCTACCTATCGTGGAAAAAACCATTGAATTACTATTCAACGGCCTGGCGGCTAACAAGGTGTCATGATATCATGAACTGGAGGAAAGGATGAAGTTAGTCTCGAGAGTAAAGATGGCATTATTCCTATTATTGGTTATTTCGCTGTCTGCTTACACGCAAGAAAGTATGGAACTGACCGTTGACCAATGTGTCTCTCTGGCATTGACAAAAAATCCGGAGATCAGGATGGCCGAAAAAGAGGTGGCCAAGGCCAGGGCGTCCGTTTGGGAAGCGACATCCAACGTTTTGCCGCAGGTGTCGGCTCATGCTGCTTTGCAGCATGCGTGGGATTTACAAACCCAGACCATCCCGAATTTTTTAAAACCGATGCTCGAACCGCTGACGCCTATTATTCCGGAACTGAGTCTGATGCCGGATTATGTTCAACTGACCTTCGGTCTTGAAAACACCCTATCCTATGGCGCGACATTGACCCAGCCCCTTTTTCTTGGCGGGGCCGGTATTTCGGCTATTCAGATGGCCAAAGCGGGTCTAAGGGCGGCTGAACAAAATCTGGAATCAAAGAAGCAAAATCTGATCTATTCGTCGGTCAACGCCTTTTATAGCTGTTTGTTGGCTCAGGAATTGATGACGGTACAGGAGGAGGCTCTGGCGCAGGCTCAAGCAAACCTGGAAGTTGTGATAAAAAAATATAATGTGGGTATGGCTTCTGGTTTTGACAAGATGCGCGCACAAGTTGAAGCGGCCAATTTAAAGCCCGAACTCATCAGCGCAAAGAATAATTTTCAAATGGCGCTCACGCAACTGAGGATGGTTCTTGGCCTTGATCCGGACGCAAAAATTTCCGTTGCGGGTGAATTTCGATTTCAGGAAGATGAATTTGGCGATGACGAGTTGACGACGCTGCAGAACGCAGCCATGAAAACAAGACCGGAAATACTCGCGGTGCTTCAGCACAAAACCATTGCTGATAAAAATGTCGCACTGGCGCGAAGCAATTTCTTGCCCAAGTTGTTTTTTCAAACAGACTATTCCTATCTGGGCATGCGCAATGATCTTAGATTTCGACAAGATGAGTTGAGCAAGGGATTCACATCAGGCGTAAGCCTGCAGATTCCTCTGTTCACCGGTTTTCGCAACAGCAAACAGTATCAGCAGGCCAAGTTGGATAAAAAGATCATGCAGGATACCGAAGTTCAGGCCAGGAACGCCATCATGGCCGAGGTTGAAGTCGGGTATAATAAATTTCAGGAAGCGAAACAGAAATATTCAGCCGCGGAAGAATCGGTTGGTCTTGCAAGAGAAGCCTTACGACTGGCCAATCTCATGTATGAGGAAGGAACCAATACGCAACTGGATGTGCTCGTTTCGCGTTTGGCCCTGAACAGAGCCAGGTTGAATTATGTTTCTTCGCTCTATGAATATCAAATGGCGCGTTATTATTTGCGTAAAGTTACCGGCTATTTACAAGGTGTACTATAGAAAAGGAGAACAATCATGCGACGCTTGTCTTTAATGCTGTTGGTTATGCTATGCACCCTTATCACTATTTTCGCCTGTTCGGACAAGAAAGAGAATGAGGAAACGGCAAAGGTTCCGGTAGAAATTATGGTTGCGGAATTGGGGCGGGTTGTGCAGACTTTGCATTATAACGGTGATATCAAAGCCGAGTATGAGGTTAAGGTATTTTCCAAAATTCCGGACCGCATTGAAAAATATTTTATTGACGAGGGAGAATATATCGCCAGGGGCGCGCCCATAGCGCAAATTCATGCCGCAACCATCGAACAGGGTGTTAAACAGGCTGAGGCGGGATATGCAGCGGCAAAAGCGCAAGAGGTTAATATGCAGGTGGAATTTGAGCGCTCAAAAAAGCTTTTTCAAGAGAACGCCATGAGTAAACAGCAGTACGACATGGTACAAACGCAATATGAGGCCGTAAAGGCGGCTCTGGAGCAGGCACAGGCAGCTTTAATTTCAGCAAAAAGTTCCCTCGCCGATGCAACGGTATCCGCGCCCATTTCCGGCATAATCGGCAAAAGATATAATGAGGCCGGCGATATGGCTAATCCGGCCGTTCCGCTGGTCAGCATTGTGCAAATGGACCGCGTCAAGATTACCTTTGAAGCGACAGAGTCGGATCTGGGTAAACTGGAAATAGGCCAGCAAGCTGTTGTGAAAGTAAAGAGCTATCCGGAGCAAGAATTTGTCGGAAGTGTAGTAAAAATCAGTCCCATTTTAGATCCCCTGACGCGAATGGCTTCAATTGAGGTTCTCAGCGACAATCCCGATGGCAAACTTAAACCGGGCATGTTTGCCCGGGTGCAGGTTAGAACAGGTGTCATTGAGAATACAATCGTAGTCCCGAGATATGCAACTTTTGAAAATACCACGATGCAGAAAGTCGACGGTCAGGATCAGGTGGTAACCGATTATTATGTTTATGTGGTTGAACAGGATACAGCCGTGCAAAGAAAACTGGATGTGAAGTATATCAATCATGTCCAGCTGGCGGTAGAAGGAGGTCTGAACGCCGGTGAATGGCTGGTCACAACCGGTCAGGCTAATTTGCGCGATGGTTCACCGGTAAGCGTCAGCAAGAGGGAGGGCGTCGCCTTATGAAAATAACGCAAACAGCCATAAAAAGGGGCGTAACCTTTACGATGATTTTTCTCATCGCCGTGGGATTCGGTATGTTTTCTTTGCTGCGCCTCAATGTAGATTTGTATCCAAAACTAGAGTTCCCGATTTTAGCGGTCATAACTCAGTATACGGGCGTGGGCCCCTATGATCTGGAAACGGTAGTAACGCGGCCGATCGAGGAATCGGTGGCTTCGGTGGAAAATATTAAAACAGTATATTCGACGACGCAACAGAGCCTTTCCCTGGTCTTATTGGAATTTAATTGGGGCACGAATATGGATGTGGCGGAGACGGATGTGCGCCGAAACCTTGAATTCATCCGGGATGTGCTGCCTCCGGATGCAACCGATCCGATGGTTTTTGCTTTTGATCCGTCAGCGCAACCGATTCTATATTTGTCGTTGTCATCCCCATTCCATGGTCAGGCAGAATTGCGTCGCATTGCAGAGAGCGATATGGAGCCGCGGTTGGAACGAATCTCGGGTGTTGCTTCCGCCTTTACCATGGGCGGTATGCGGCGAGAAATTAAAATTCTGGCCGATCCGCTGAGAATGCGCGCATATAATGTTTCATTGCAGCAGATTTCTACCGCATTACAAACGGCCAATCTACAGATTCCTTCCGGCTATATCGATAATGAAAGGATGGAATTTACCATCCAAACCTCAGGGGAATATACCAGTGTAGATCAAATTGCCAATACCAGTGTGGCTTTGTACAACGGGACCGTCATCCATGTAAAAGATGTTGCACACGTCGAAGATGGATTTCGTGATCAGCGGCAAAAAGTGTGGAGTAATAATTTGGATGCCGTAATGGTGATGGTGATGCGTCAGTCGGATGCGAACACGGCTACGGTCTGTCGCAACGTTAACGCCCAGCTAAAAGAGATTGAAGCGGCTTTGCCCAAGGGTGTGAAGATTGAAACGGTTATCGATTTTTCGGTTTTCATCACACGCTCCATGTCCAATTTGGGCAGCACGGCATGGCAGGCTGTTTTTTTGACCATTCTGGTTTTGCTTTTTTTCTTACGGAATGTCAGGAGCTCCGTTATTGTCGGCGTTTCCATACCTGTTTCGGTGATCACAACATTTGCGGTCATGGACCAGGCGGGCCTGACGCTCAACATTATTTCCATGGCCGGTTTGGCCCTGGCTATCGGTTTGCTGGTCGATAACTCCATTGTGGTTCTTGAGAGTATTTTCCGGCGCCACGAACTGGGAGAAAAATTGCGCGAGGCGTCCTACAGCGGTGCCTCAGAAGTCGCCATGGCCATAACGGCGTCGACCTTGACGACGTTGGCGGTTTTTCTGCCGGTTTTATTTGTACCCGGACTTGCCGGCCAGCTTTTCCGGGAAATGGTGATTACTATCTGTTTCTCATTGACCATCTCGCTGGCGGTTTCATTGACATTGGTTCCTCTCATGGCCTCACGAATACTGAGGATACGAAAAAATTTAAATCCCAGGGGGCTGGCCATGCGAACCTATAATACTATTACAAAGTGGCTGGAGGATTTAAAGTCTTTTTATACCAAAGCCTTACAATGGGCCATGGGGCATAAAAAATCCGTCCTTGCGGTCACGTTTGTACTATTCGTACTTTCCCTCATCTCCTTATTCGGTTTTGGAGGTGATTTTTTACCACAAACGGATCAGGGATTCATTGCTATCAGCGTGGATCGTACACCAGGCACCAGTTTGGAGGCGATGGAAAGAAGCATGCATCAGATCAATCAAATTATTCTGGATGAGGTACCGGAAGCGGAAATCGTCTACACCAACTTTGGCCAGGGGGAAGGTGTAATGGCCATGTTTTCCTCACGTACATCTGCTGAAGGTGATATCAGTATCCGCTTGAAAAATCTGTCCGATCGCAAGCGCAGCATGTTTGAGATTCAGGATTCCCTGCGAAGTAAATTGAAAGGTTTACCTGATGTAATCGTTGAATTTGAAGATCGGGGACAGGCCATGTTCAGTGGCGGGGGAGATATTGTGTTGAAAATTTTTGGCCATGATCTATCCCGCTCCCAGGTCGTGAGCAATCAGATCGAAAAACTGGTTGAAAAGATTGACGGCGTTGTCTCGGTAACATCCAGTGTTCGCAAAGCCATGCCCGAGCTCCGAATCAATCTGGATCGGCAGCGCATCGCTGATTTGGGACTCAGCACCGCACAGATAGGACAAGTGGTCAGTACGGGTGTCCTGGGAACTGTTGTGACCCGTTTTCGAGATCAAGGGGATGAGTATGATGTGAGAGTACAGCTGGATAAATCGGCGCGCACCAGTAAAGAAGACCTGGAAAATATCCTGATAATGACGCCTTTTGGCGCACAGATTCCACTGCGAGCGGTGGCCGATATTGCGTACAGCCGGGCTCCCAATGAAATCTCACGAGAAGATCAGGAACGCATCGTTTCTTTGTCATTGGACGTTTCAGGCCGAGATGTACGCCGGGTGACCAATGACGTCATGGATGCCATTGCCCAGGTGCCATTACCGCCCGATTATCGCATTGAGATCGGTGGCGTGGCCAAGGACCAACAGGAGTCGTTTATGTATCTGGGCATCGCCCTGGTTGTTGCTATTATACTTACCTATATGGTGATGGCTTCGCAGTTTGAATCATTTGTCGATCCGTTTATTATCTTATTTACCATCCCGCTATCTCTGATCGGTGTGGCATTGGTGTTATTAATAACCGGAACCGACATGAGCGTCATGGCATTGGTTGGTGTGGTCATGCTGGTGGGTATTGTGGTTAATAACGGCATTGTGCTTGTGGATAAGATCAATCAGTTGCGAGCTGAAGGACTCGGATTGATAGAGGCGATCATCGAAGGTGGCAGAGTGCGAATGAGGCCGGTGTTGATGACAGCAACAACGACGGTTTTCGGCATGTTGCCTCTTGCGTTGGGTATTGGCGAGAGCGGTGAAAACTGGGCTCCCATGGCGCGTTCGGTCATGGGCGGGCTGACCATGGCAACGGTTTTAACGCTTATCATCGTTCCGATCATATATTTTTATATGGAGCGCGTGGGCGATAGATTCCGCACCATGAAGGAAAATCGCCAAAAACGGCGATTGCAAAAAGGTAAAGTAGTCGAAGATTTTTAAAAAATGCCATAGAGGTGGACTGCGCGCGCAGTCCACCTTTTTTTTATCATCCGTTTTGAAATGATAACTTTTTTGTTGGAATTACGTAAACAGAAGTAGGATTGGAAAACGAGAACATATTTAAAGGATTTTTTAATGGGATTGGAAAATCGACTGCATCAGCTATATAATACGTACACCAACGATATGACGTTGAAGGAAATGGAGCGACTGATTAGACATGAGGCTCCGGGCGTATATAAATATTATCGACGGCAGATGACGCAGGCCGGCGAGGGGAAGAACTGTGTGATGCGGTGGCTGATTTTTGCCCGCAATTTTTTTACTGCCTTTTTGTTAAAGTTAAGCCCGGCTCGCCGAATTGTATATTTTGTTGCGCTGCTATTTTTCTTTCAGGGATTGTATGTCAGTAATTTGTTGTATATCGTCCTGTCGTTTCTCTTACTCAATGTATTGCTCGCTTTCGAGCTGGCGGAAAAATTAATCGTCAAGGACGAACTGGAGGTAGCCCGCACCATACAAACCGCCCTGATGCCGAAACAGGCGCCCCGCTTACCATCGTTCGAAATTGCCTGCTATTCCGAAGCCGCCCACGAAGTCGGCGGCGATTTCTATGATTTTATCCAACCGAATGAAAAAATCGGATCGACCTATATGGTGATAGGCGATATATCAGGAAAAGGCATGGCCGCCGCATTATACATGGTGCAGGTACAGGTTCTCTTGCATTACCTGCTGCAAGAAAACGCGCCTCCCCGCGACGCCCTGTTATCACTCAATAAGAATCTACGCGACCTGTTCAAGGCGGACGCTTTTCTAACCATTTCTCTGGCGGAGATTATGCCCTCCGGCATCATACATTGGTGCCGAGCCGGACATATGCCCCTCCTGTATTATAGCCGGAAAGCGCAGCAATGTTTGAATATCACGCCCAATGGCATGGGTATCGGGCTGTGTAATAATAATGACTTTGCCAAAAGTCTGGAGGAGACCTCCATATCCACCCAACCGGGTGATTTATTGATTTGGTTTACCGACGGGGTCATTGAAAATATGAATGAACGCAAGGAGGAGTTTGGGGAAGAAAGATTGAAAAAAGTGGTCGAAAGAGAAGCAAACCGATCAGCACAACAAATCATGCAAAGCATTACGAACATGGCGACTACCTACAGGGGCTCCTCTCTCCCTCATGATGATATGAGCCTGGTTGTAATGAAAGCCATTTGATCAGGCGAGTGTGATTCTATCTATGTGAAAGTGTTCAACACGCTGTTCTTATTTTTTCAGACTATCACCCAACGAATTTTATTTTTTAAGGAAGGTTTTTCCTTCATATCCGGAATATTGCGCCCTGTAGAGATGTTGAAAGAAGTGAATAATAAGTACATTCGAATTACAATGGGAGGTGTCATGAAAACGTTAAAAGTGGGCGATACAGCGCCCGATTTTTCTTTGCCGAGCAGTACCGGTGAAACCATATCTCTGCAGGATTTTCTCGGGAAAAAAAGAGTCATCCTTTATTTTTATCCAAAAGATAACACATCCGGTTGTACCAAAGAGGCCTGCTCTTTTCGAGATACGCTGCCGGACCTTTCTTCAAAAGACACGGTGGTGTTGGGCGTTAGCGCGGATAGTCTGGATTCGCACAGAAAGTTTATAAATAAATATAATCTGAATTTCCCTCTGTTATCGGACAGCGATCATAAAGTGGCTGAGGCTTATGGTGCCTGGGGAGAAAAAAATATGTACGGCAAAAAATACTTTGGAATGATCAGAAAAACTTTTATAATTGATAAGCAGGGAAAGCTGGAACATGTGTTTAATAAAGTAAAAGCAGAAGGGCATGGCCAGGAAATTCTTGCACTCATCGATTAATGAATAGGTAAGTATGGAACTTCAATACGGCAGCGGGCGTGTCGTTTTCACGCCCGATTCCTCATTTACCTGGAACGTCGTACCGGATACAATTTCGGATAAAATCGAACACGACAGTCGTGGTGTTTTGACGACTGCCATTGACGAGTTAATTTTGCAACTTAAGCAGCGATCCTTGCCAGCACCGGCCAATTTTCTCATCATCATACCCGATCATACGCGTCGCTGCAGAGGCGATGAGGTATTATCTCTACTATTACCGATGCTCGAGCAGACAATACCCGCAAAGTGTGAAATTCTCGTCGCCAACGGGAGTCATAAGGCCATACCCGACCGGGATATTCAGGAACTTGTGGGTGATGATATATTAAAAAATTATCTTGTTTCACAACATGTCGCCGATGATCCCGAATCTCTATACTGGCTTGGAGAAACGAAATACGGCACACCAATCTGGTTGAATAAAAAAGTAAGGGATTGTGATTTTATCATAACTATCGGTGGAATTCTCTTTCATTACTTTGCCGGATTTGGCGGTGGGCCCAAGATGCTACTTCCTGGTGTAGCCGGACTTGAAACCATTCGCTGCAATCATCGCCGTACCATAGATTTGAACACAGGTCAGTTCCATCCGAATTGTCAAGAAGGAAATATTGATACCAATCCTGTTTTTTTAGATTTGGCGGAAATCGTCAAATTTATCCCGAACGTACTTTCGCTGCAATTGCTTCTCTCTCCGGATTATTCCTTCATCGCGGCGGAGGCCGGGGAGATTCTACCCGTACACCGGCTGCTTTGCGAAAAAGTGCGCCGATTATATGGCATTCCCTTGTCGGAAAAGGCAGATGTAGTGATCGCCAGCGCCGGTGGATATCCCGCTGATGTCAATCTTATCCAGTCGCATAAATCCATCCATCACGCTTTTCAGGCTGTCAAGGAGAACGGCGTGTTGATTATCCTTGCTGAATGTTCCGAGGGTAGTGGCTCCAAATTTTTTCTGCCCTATTTTGAGGTCGGTTCCAGCAAGCAAATAGCCGCTCGATTGATGAAGGATTACCAGATCAATGGACATACTGCCCTATCTCTGAAAAATAAAACCGAACGGGCAATCATCATTCTGGTCTCCGAATTGGAGGATGCGATGGTCATTAAAACGGGGATGATGCCGGCAAAAAATATTGATCAAGCCTGGTCGATTGCGAAAACTTTTTTACCCGAGTCTGGCGAAGGTTTTATATTTCCCAATGCCGGCAAATATTTGCCCTATCTGATTTGAGTCGATTCAGGAAAACTTGTAGTGTTTACGTACAGCTTCTAAAACACGCCACTCGCAATCAAGTCCTCTGGGAAATGTTACAAGATCGCCTTTGCCGATAGAAACCTGCTCGTCGCCGGTGACAACCACCACTTTTCCTTCAAGAAAATAGCAAACCTCTTGTTCGTCATAATGCCATGGAAATGTCGAGGGCGCTTTTTCCCAGACAGGCCATGAGAATACGCCCAAACGATCGAGCTCATCTCCGCTCGGTTTGTCAATTTTAATTTTCATGACTGTTTTTCCTCTTTTGATAGCAACAGGTTTTTTAATTGTTTGGCCCAGGAGCGGATATACTCCCAATCGCGCGTGTCGACACTGCCCTGTGTCGGAACGCCGGTTTTTTCCAGCACGCGCTTCATCAGACTCTGCATAACCGGATTGAGACGATCGAAATCAATCTTACCGCCAAAGGCTTCAGAGCTTATGGGATGAATATGCGGATATTTTTCCAGAATGGGGGGCATATAATCTTTGAGGACTTTATCTCGTCCTTCCTTACAGTTTGCAGTCAGGCACACAAGAAAAAGCGCCAGTTTTTTTTGCGTCAGTTCGAATCGGTGGGCGCCGATAAAATCCCTTACATTGGCCATGGCTTTATCCGCGCGCACCGAGCTGCCAATCACAACCGTATCATACCCTTCAATGACATCGACACGGTCGATAGAGTTAACGTCCACTCTGAAAGATGGTTCTTCCAACAGGATTTTTGCAATTTCTTCGGAAACTTCACGTGTCGCCCCATAACCGCTGGAATAGGCAATTAAGATGTGCATGGTAAAATCCAGAATAATA
>JAFGSU010000170.1 GCA_016934435.1 Candidatus Zhuqueibacterota bacterium
ATCGAAGACAGATCATCGACCGTACACGGCCGGCGTTTGATGGTTTGTAAAATGGCGCTCTCCACATCGGCGTTGTAACTTGCCACCTGTTCCCGTTTTCGAAAATGGGCGATGATCTCAGCGCGATCGCCCAATTTTTGCGCTATTTTTTCGAGCACACTTTTACTTGCGGGTTCTACCCAGGCAACCGCCCCGGGTCGATCCAGCGTATTCAGTTGAATACGCTCCGGTTGTATGCGCCCGACGACTGTTGCTATTTTTTCAATCTCGGCATCACTATCATTCAAACCGGGAACGATGAAAATTTCCAGCCAGATTGGGCCTGGATATTTTTTTCTCAGTTCAATGAGACCCTCCACGATGGCCTCAATTTTAAGGGAAGGAAGCGGTCGGTTGATCTTAATAAACACATCATCAGAGACGGCATCCAAAGAAGGCAGAATGACGTCGATGGCCTGCACCTCTTCGATGAGACCCGGCTGGTAAAATAATGTGCCGTTGGTCAGTAACGCTATCCTGTAATCCGGGAAATCCGTTTTCAGGCTTTCCGTGATGCGTCCGATTCCGGAATGGAGGGTCGGCTCTCCGGAGCCTGAATAGGTGATATAATCCAATTTCGGTTTTGACCCCAGAAAATGTTTCAGCTCAGCGATAACCTCATCGGTGGGCACATATTCTTTTCTGGTAATGGTCAATTTGGTCGTACGCCCACATTCACAATAGATGCAGTTGAGTGAACAGGTCTTGGGAGGAATCAGATCGATGCCCAGAGAAATACCGAGTCGACGGGATGGCACAGGTCCGAAAAGATATTTATATGGATGGTCAGTCATACAGTTCCTTCTGGCTTATCATTCCGGGGCACGAAAAAGTTGGTGCCACCTGTGCCGTTTTTTTTCAGGGCATTCAGACTCTTGGATAAACTGTTCAAAGCCTTTGCGAAAGGCTTCGGCTTCCTTGTGATCGGATGAAAAGTATTCCATGAGTGAAATGAGCTTGGCACAGGTTTGTTCACTCAATAAATGTTCAATCTTGCAACCGTCCACTTCGGCAATGTGATCGGGTAACTGTAGTACGGATTTGAAGAATCGGTCGGTAATGCGTCGTTTGCTTAAAACCGAATTTACCAGCTCCTGTCCTCTGTCGGTGAGCTGATAGAATTTGTTATCGTCTTCGACGATGTAACCTTTGTGTTTTAACTTATTAAGCGTGATGGAAACACTGCCGCGGGAAATGTCCAGGTATCTGGCAATATCACTGCCTCGGGCGTATCCGTATTTATTGCGCAGAAAATGAACGGCCAGACAGTGGTGAATGCTGCTGTGCGAGAGGGCATCCTGCTCGTATTTTTTCCAGGTTTGGATCATGCCTAACCTGTTATATTAATTTACTAATTGTTATATACATATAACATGATACTAAAAATTTGGAAAATAAGCAATTGTTTTTTTGCGCTGTGAGACGAACAATTATCGATTTGCTTCTCTTGCTTCTCGTTGCCAAGCTCCAGAGGTGTGTGAAAACGCAACGCCAAATCATACAAAGGCACAAAGAATGTTACCTACGGTGTTCTATACTTTTTTAAAACGCGGTAATGATTGCAAATATATGGGAAAACACTTGTATTTTATGAAGGAATGTTTTACAATAAAACATTAACCCCCAAACTCTGCTAGATTACAGAATTTAGAACAAAAGAAGCCCCCTCAGAGTAATTAACAGTTCTCTTTTTTAAGTTCAAGCGTAACACACTTACTTTCATCAAAAGAAAGGAAAGAATATCATGTTTAAAGCAATTTATTTGTTTTTAGCTATATTGTTACTTTTGAGTATTTGCCCGTTAAGGGCCCAAAAGACGATCGTTCCCACCTGGGAAACCACGCTGACAACAACGCCCTCAGCTACTTTTTCGGATGTCTGCCGCCAGGGTGGCGACAACTGGATATGCGGCTATTCTACGACCAGTCAAATCCATCACGCGATGATCCTCAAGCGACGTGCCAACGATATCTACCAATTCCCCTGGACGGCGCAAATTGAGCCTCCTCTTTTCATCCGGCCGGTAGGTCGGTCTATGAACGATCTGGTGCTCTTTACCAGCTCAAACTACGATTCGCCGGATGTCGGAACCGGACCTCCCTGTATGGTAAAACTCCATTACGACTCTAAATTTAATACTCTGACAGCGACAACCAAGTATGGAATCTACTGGCTGGCCGACGGTTTTATCGAAAAAGTGGCCTTGGGCAATGGCCATTTTTTCATTGCCGGAACGTGGGATATGGATGAAGACATGAAGATGGGGGTAATCGATATCTATAACGCAACGCTGACGAGAACCGACTGGTTTTATACGCCCAATACCGGTTTGACCATCGGCGCGACCCATTATGACGGTTTCGAGTTTTATGATGCATGCCCTGCGGGGGATAAGATCGTGGTGCTCGCCAGAGCATATACCTCACCGGCTGAGTATCAGTGGGTGTTCGCCGAGTATGTAATTTTTGAATACTCTGCAGACGGCGTATTTCAGTCGGCAACCGTGCCGCACGTTCAGGGCGTTAAAATCAGGCCGTTATCGATTGTACAGAATGAATTCGGTGGCTATGCACTTCTCAGCCGTGAGCTGAGCGATTCGCAACGGATTTTGCTGCAGGCCTTTCAAAATTCCGGCGCGGAACTGTGGACACACTATTACCCGGAGATCGGCAAGGGTGTTTGGGAGATGCGTCGTGATATGGATGGAGCCAATCAGATCGGTTATATTATCTATGGCGCACAGGAATCACGAGGATGGTTATTGCGCCTTGATACCAAAGGCGGTATTGTTTGTGGCGGCCTGGTGGCATCGCCGGGAGCTGATAATTTTGTCGCTGTGGTTAATCCCGACCTCGCGGCTTATGCTGCCGTCGGCTCAAATAACGGATACGCCTGGTATGGTGAATTCCAGCTGCCGTGCGCGCCGAACAGGGTCTCAGGCTCGAAAATTGAATCTGCCCCGGATATTTTTACACTGTATGCTATGCCCAATCCGTTCAATCAATCCACCCGGATTTTGTTCGAATTGCCGATTGATGAGCGGATAATGATATCTGTGATCGATATCAATGGCCGAACAGTGTGTCATTTATTGGAGAAGCATCTAAAAGCCGGATCGCATTCAATAGTATGGGACGGTTCAACAGACAATCGGACGATGGTACCAACAGGCGTGTACATTATCCGTATAGCAAGTGCGAACTTTTCCAAAGAAGTCAAGGTTTCCCTTTTGCGATAGCAAGCAGCTATGAATAGCAATCCGTACCGTTATGGCAACGATGAATGGCCGGACAGCGCTGAATGCGGCGATAAGAGATGGCAGCCAATTCTAATTTTTCCAGGGCTCGGTCTTGGTCAACCTGTTTTAAATCCATCTGGCTGAACGGGATTTCATAATACGGGAAAAAACCGGCTACCGCAAAAGGCTCATCCGCCTGGTCTGTACAAATTCTCCCGCCTGCAGTCGATAGAGATAGACGCCGCTGGCGACCCTGTTGCCCAGATTGTCCTTGCCGTCCCAGGGGACCTGATGATATCCGGGCTGATAGTTGCGATTGACTAAGAGACGAACTTGCGCGCCAAGGGTGTTAAAGATTTTTATGACCACCTGTTCCGATTTCGGCAGCTGAAATCTTATCTCGGTTTCGTTGTTGAACGGATTCGGGTAATTTTGCTCCAAAACATAGGCAAGGGGTGGATTAACGGGTTGTTCGAATAATCCGCTGATCAAAACCTCGCTCGCCGGATCGCTCTCCCCCAAATCGTATTTTGCTGTCACTTGATAATAGTTATCCCCCGAACCCGGATTTGCATCGGTGAAGGTGGTGGTATTGGCATCGGTAGTGCCGATTAATACGCCCATCAGCCGCGCATCAGGATAGGGGGATCGGTAGATATGATACCCGAGCAACACCGGCAGCGCCATGCCGCTGCTCGGGGCGATTTTGTTCGCCTGCCAGGTGCCGTCTTTCAACGACGTACCGCCGGTACCAAAAGAAAAAATATTGCCGCAATAGATGAAATAAGCCCCGGAATATTTATCATAGGTGCCACTCACAGTGGTGTCGGAAGAAAACGTACCGTGCAGGGTGGTGTAGATATTGGTCA
>JAFGSU010000171.1 GCA_016934435.1 Candidatus Zhuqueibacterota bacterium
ACAGCCGCCGAATCCGCCGCCCGTCATGCGCGCGCCCAGGCAACCCCGCACATGCCGGGCACTATCGACCATCGCATCCAATTCGGTACAGCTCACTTCATAATCATATCGCAGGCTCTCGTGAGAAGCGTTCATCAGCTGGCCAAAACGCTGCAGGTCATTTTTTTTCAGCGATTCGGCCGCATCCAGCGTTCTTTCATTTTCCATTACCACATGCCGGCAGCGTTTGCGCACCGTCTCCGGCAGGCGCAAAGCCACCGATTCGAATTGGGCGACGGAAACATCGCGCAGGGCGCTGATTTGCGGATAATATTTTTTCAACAGCAAAACACCCTGCTCGCATTCTGAACGGCGAATATTGTACTGCGATGCTCCTAATTCGTGTTTGACCATGGTATTACATACAACAACGCGGATATCTCTTGAAGGCAGCGGCACCGGATGATAATCCAGAGAACGGCAATCAAGGAATATCGCTCGTTCCACCTGACCGTGAATGGAAACGAACTGATCCATAATACCGCAGTTCATGCCAACGAATCGGTTTTCCGCCATCTGGCATAATCGCGCCAGTTCAACGCCATCCATCTGTGCATCAACCAGACTGAGGAGGGCGAGCGCGGATGACACTTCAATGGCAGCAGAGGAACTGAGCCCGGAACCGACCGGCACATCGCTGTAAATATAAAGATCGGCTCCGGGCAGTGCAATCCCCGACGCCTCGAGCATATGGGCCACGCCGGCAACATAGTCGCTCCAGTGGTCGCGCCGTTGGGCGTTCTCATCCAGAGAAAACTGGTACGCCTCATCCAGATTCTGCGAAAAGACTCGCACCCTTTGCGCCTCTCCGGCAGCGATGGCAACATACGTACAGAGGTCGAGCGCCATGGGGAATACATAACCATCGTTATAATCGGTATGTTCGCCGATTAAATTAACCCTGCCTGGAGCGGCAAACACGCGGACCGGCACATTGCTCTGATAATGCTGCTGAAAAAGCGCTACTATTGAATTCTTATCCATGAAAAATTTCCCGGTTAATTTAGCAAAATCCCAATCCCCGGTATGGGCTGCCTTCCATTAACCTGTTTCATCACCCGATTACAAACAGACCACGTCAGGCTCTGCGGTAATCTATGATCGAAAAAACTAAAAACAACGTTCCGGCGACTAAAATAATCACCCCCCACCACAGACTCGGATTCAGATGCGCCATGGCCGTATGCGTTTCAGGATGAACAAGATAATAAATGCCCATGGCGGTAATAATGACTCCGATAATCAGGAGCATCAATCCCACGAAAAACCAGATGGAGATCATTTTCTTTTCAGACATTGGTTCATCTCCTTACCAGAAATATATATTCAAAATGACAAAAATGATGATGGAAAATATGGCAACAATGGCGGGTCGTTTGTAAAACGGCAGATGCCTTTGTTCTTCCATGGGTGTTAATCCTTTTACCAGTCCGATCAACTCTTCCCTCGGCTTCGGTTTCGTGAAAAAGCTTATTATGATGGTGAGACCGAAGCAGACGGTCCAGGCCCACACCGCTTGCCACAGGTTGCGTGACATTTCGGAGGGACTCTCCGTAAAAGTGATGGCCTTGGCCCATTCCGTCGGCATGATACCAAACTTGAAGGCTAAAAATATTGAAAACGAAGTGAGCATACCGGCAATGAGCCCCCAGAACGCACCGGCCGAGGTGATGCGCGCCCAGAACATGCCTAACAGCATGGTGGCAAAGAGCGGCGCATTCACCCAGGAGAATATAGCCTGAATATAATCCATGATGGTATTGAACTGCATGGCCAGATAGGCGGTGGCTACCGACAGCAGGATACCGACGACGGTGGTGACGCGACCCATCCACACCAGGTGCGCATCCGAGGCGTCTTTTTTGAATAGAACGCGATAGATATCGTAGGTCCACACCGTGTTAAACGCCGAGACGTTGCCGGCCTGGCCCGCCATGAAACCGGCCAGTAACGCGGTGATGCCCAATCCGACCAGTCCGGCCGGATAATAGCGGGCGATGAGCAACGGCAGGGCCGTGTCGTTCCAGGGTTCGCCTGTTGTTGGATGCGGCAGTAAAGTAAATCCCGAACCCGCCATCTGCGACAAACGCCAGGCCACCAGTCCGGCGACAACAATGATGAACGGCAACGCCATCTTGAAGAAAGACGCGATGATGGGCGTCAGCCGCGCCGAGCGCAGGTCCTTTGACGAGAAAGCCCGCTGGACCACCAAAAAGTCGGTGGTCCAGTAGCCGAACGACAGCACCCAGCCGAGACCGAGGACAATGCCGGCCCAGGTCACTTCCATGGCATTATTGGACGGATTACCGGTATTAGCCCAGAGCTGTCCCATCCGTTCGGGGATGCCGGAAAAAACCTGGTCGAGTCCGCCCATTTCCGTGATGCCCAGAATAGCCACCAGAAAGAGACCGAACCAGATCAGGAAGAACTGAATAATTTCGGTGAAAATGGCGCTCATGAGGCCGCCCAGGGCGATATAGCAACCGACGGCAGCGGCCGACACCCACATACTAAAGTGCCAATCCCAGCCTAAAATCGTGCGCAAAACTAGGGCCATCAGGTATAAATTGATGCCCGACATCAGCACCGTCATGATGGCAAATGAGAAAGCATTCAGCAGGCGCGTTTTTTCGTCAAAACGTAATCTCAGATAGCCGGGCACCGAGTGAATCTTGCTGCTGTAATAAAAGGGCATCATATAGAGGCCCAGAAACAGCATGGCCGGAATGGCGCCGATCCAGTAAAAATGTGATACCAGCATGCCGTATTTCATGGTACCGCCGGTCCAGCCGAGAATTTCCAGAGCGCCCAGATTGGCGCTGAGAAAGGCCAGACCCGCCACCCAGGCGCTGTTCTTGCGACCGGCTAGAAAAAAGTCTTCTCCGGTACCGGTAAATCTTTTCAGATAAATGCCGATACCGATGATAAAGATGAAATAGACCGCAATGATCAGCCAGTCAATCCACGACATTGTCAGTGTCATCCGCTTCTCCTCATTAGTAAACCCTTAATAACGTGTCAAATTTGCTAAAGATATAAAATAAATAGCACGGAGTCAAGTACCAAATGTTTATACTTGCAAAATAGTCAGCTAATGATTATATTTTAGAGATTTCATAAGCAAGCGCCTCGAATCCTGATTACGAGGACTGTGAACTCAAAAATGATGGATAAGATATGGATCCCCTATTATTATCTTCGATTCTTGTACTCGGTTCCCTGGGTTTATTTTTTGGTTCCGGATTGGCATTCGCCTCGAAAAAACTTGCCGTCGAGGTTGATCCCAAAGTAGAGGAGATACTGGCGATACTACCAGGCGCCAACTGCGGCGCCTGTGGTCAGCCCGGGTGCGCCGCCTACGCGGAAGCGGTTGCGGCCGGACGCGTGCCCCCCAATAAATGCACCCCCGGCGGCAAAGACGTAGCTGAAAAAATATCTTATATCATGGGATTGACCGGCGTGCAGGTGGATGAACCGAAAATCGTAGCGGTTCACTGTCAGGGCGGTTTCAAGGAAGCGAAGGAACGCTCTATTTATCAGGGACTCGATGACTGCCGCGCCGCGGTGCTCATCGGTGGCGGCTCCAAAGCCTGCCGCTACGGCTGCCTGGGGCTTGGATCGTGTGTAAAAGCATGTCCCTTTGATGCCCTGTATATGAACGACAACGGCCTGCCGGTCGTGATCGAAGAAAAATGCACCGGATGCGGTGTCTGTGTGCTCACCTGCCCCAGGGACATTCTGGAGCTGATCCCGGTGCATCAGAAGGTCTATCTGGCATGCCGCTCGCTGGACAAAGCAAAAGCGGTGAAAAACATTTGCAAAGTCGGCTGCTGGGCCTGTAAGATTTGTGTATCCCCCAAGGTTATGCCTTCGGGCGCCATCGTCATGGAAGGCAATTTGCCGGAGATTAAAGATATCAACTCGCCG
>JAFGSU010000014.1 GCA_016934435.1 Candidatus Zhuqueibacterota bacterium
GTCGCATTAATGGGACACAGAGTACCCAAAAAAAAGATACAGTGTCCGTAAAATGTCATAAGCCAAGTTGATTTAAAATGATTTAAATTAAATAATTACTATAAATTAAAAGTTTGAATAAAAATGACTGTATTATTCTACTCTTTTATTATTCAAATATCGCACCATAATGGGGAATTCACTGGATTTTTTATTTTTGATTTTTTATCTTTAAATGAGTAATAGATAGATACATTTTGTTTCTTACTACGGAGCGCGGTGCATCATGGATGAGCCGTGGCCGCCGTTTCGGGAAATCGCCGTCATGTTCGGACACCTATCCCACTGTCTGCCTGTATGATACGAATAATCAACGGTGCGAGGGAAACACCGATTTGGCGCCTGCAGGCTGATCAGCTCATCCTGTGGGTGGCATATCTTCAGGTCAGTTCGCGGATTTAAATCGAATTTGGGGAATAGTACTGCCATGCGCAAGGCTTTGTATTTAACACTGCTGTTTCTGCTGAAATTACCGTATTTGGATGTTGAGTCCTACTCTGGTCTGACGGCCGGTGAATGGAACGGTTCCGGATTCACCACCATGGCTGCCGGCCGGGCTCCTGATCGAAGAATCGGCATCGTTGCGTTATCTCCGAGCGGGGATACGCTGGGGTACCGTATGAGCGGTTCTATACCTAATTCTGTCATTTCGCCCTATTATGAAGAGCAGGAATATCATCTGCTGTGGGGGAATGTGCAAGGACACCTCAACGCGCCGGCGGCGGTTCAATGGGACACCACCAAGCCCACAGCGTTGCTGTTGTACGCCCTGCCCAACGGCAATACCATCGAGCAGACTTTTGGCAAGCGGCGCAGGCCCGAAGAGGACTGGCATTTCGACATTCAGCACATCGGCGCGCAGACGCGCTACCTTCGGTCTCTGCCGTTGCCCTATAATCTCGTAACCGTTTATCTTGCCACCGAGGAGCGCAGCTGGCCGGCGTGGAAGAAACGCCATCGGGATTATATCGAGCGAATACAGAGTGTGGTCGACAGCCTGTTGATCCTGTTTAGAGATCATCGTCCTTTCCTGATACTTTCGGGACACAGCGGTGGCGGACGGTTCATTTTAAGCTATCTCGAGGCGGCGCCACAGATTCCCTCATGCGTTCAGCGCATTGGCTTTCTCGATAGCAATTACGGCTATGAGGATGCCGTCGGAGAGAAATTGGCACTCTGGCTGCAGTCGTCGACGCCGCACGTACTCACGGTGATGGCCTATAACGACAGCGTCGCCCTCTACCAGGGCAAGCCGCTGGTGAGCGAACGCGGCGGCACCTGGTACAGGAGCCGGTGGATGTATCGTGATTTGAGTCGTTATTTCCAGTTCAGAGCGGAGGAAGACTCTGCTTTCTTACGCTATTTCGCTTTGAAAGGCCGCATACAGTTTTTGCTGAAAAAAAATCCCAATCGCGGCATCTATCACACCGAGCAGGTGGAACGCAACGGTTTGATTCACAGCCTGCTGGCCGGAACGGAGCTGGAGAACTGCGGTTATCGTTATTTCGGCGCCCGCGTTTATGACGACTGGATTCATTCGGATTTACCGGAGCTGCCGGCGCCTGCCATCCCACCGAGATCGCCGCAGGCTCTCGGCGGCTCTGCATTCATCGCAAAAGTTACATCCATGAGCTTTACGGATCGCGAAGCCGCCATTTACGATGAACTCGCTTCCGGCAATATGCCCGATTTTTTACGGCGGTGGGTCTGGTTGTCCTTTCGAGGAGAAGATGCAGCGGGGAAGATGCACACCTGTTTCATTCAGGTGATGCCGGACTATTTCGCCATAGGCTCGGACGACGATTTCTGCCGCATGCCCATGGGACCGGTCACGGCGCAAAAGCTCGCCGATCTGTTTGGCGCCCTTCTGCCGACGCGCAAGTTAGTGGATTTGATCTATGAAAAAGCGGTCGTCAAACTGGCGCCGGTGCCCTACTTTCCGGTCGGCGATGCCAACGAACGGCCGCAGCAGTTTTTACGCCACCAGTGCGACATCGAATCGCAGCGGCTGGCGGTCGGCGGATTTTTTGGCGAGTTGACAGCGGGAATCAAAAAGGACGTCATTCTCAGCTCAAAAATAACCGATCCAGCGCGATCGCACCATGTGGTTATCTATGGCTGGCACCGACTCAACGGCGAGCCTATTCAACCGGTCAGCAATATTCACCGGGATCATTATGTCGATTACAGCCACGGCATCCGTTTTATGAATCGATATTTTATACTGGACGGCGAGGTGGCGGATTTGCTCGCAGTGTTCAAAGATCCGGTGCTGTATAAACTGGTCAGCGATGAGAAGGATTTGGTGGGAAGGTATTGATAAATTTTAAATTTTGAATGCTGAATGGTAAATGTTGCATGTTGTATTTGATAAGTAAAAGACTCATGAGCAGACGCGATGCTAAAAGTCGAATGATGTCACTGATTCGGTGTCTACGAGTTGATTCGATTAACTAGTGCCTGACGCTTAGTAGTACTTTTTCCGTTACATTTTAACCTTATTACCTTATTGGAGAACTCGAAAGAAGGCGTATGAAAAAAACTCAACCTGTTTTGGTATTAATTTTCGTCCTCGGTACATTGATCCAGGCGCAGTACCGTTTGGCCGAATGTCCGTTGCCGACGCGCTGGAGCGGGCAGGTGTCGCCGGATAACGCCCGCCCCGAATATCCGCGACCGATGATGCAGCGCGAGCAATGGCTGAATCTCAACGGCCTGTGGCAATACGCGGTGCGGCCGCTTGATCAGGCACAGCCGGAAAACTTTGACGGCGAGATACTGGCGCCTTTCCCGCTGGAGTCGGCGCTTTCCGGTGTGGCCAAACGCTTCGATGAAACCCAGCAGTTGTGGTACCAGCGCTCTTTCACCCTGCCTGATGATTGGGAGGAAGGGCGCGTGCTGCTCCATTTCGAGGCGGTGGACTGGCAGGCGCGCGTCTATTTGAACAATCAGGCGCTGGGCGTTCACAGAGGCGGCTATGATCCGTTTACTTTTGATATCACCGACTATTTGCAGCCGGGAGCGCAAAGGCTGGTCGTCGCTGTCTGGGACCCCACGGACAAGGGCACCCAGCCGCGCGGCAAACAGGTGCAAAAGCCAGGCGGTATTTTTTATACGCCGGTCAGCGGCATCTGGGGCACGGTCTGGCTGGAACCGGTGCCCGCCGTGTACATTCGTGATCTCAAGATAACCACCGACATCGATCCCGGAAGCGTCAGCGTTGCGGCTGATATCACGGGTGCAACAGCAGGAGATGCCCTGGCGGTGGCTGTTTATTCAGGGCAAAAAACGGTTGTGCAGGGTACCGGCAGGGCGATGGAGCCCATAAAACTCGAAATCAAGCCGCCCGAGCTGTGGCAACCGCAGCGGCCGTTTCTGTATGATCTGGAGATCAGTTTTATCCGCAATGGTCAGGTGATGGACCGGGTGCGCAGCTATTTCGGCATGCGCAAGATAGCCGTCGGCCTGGATGAAAAGGGTGTTACCCGCCTTTTATTGAACGATACCTATCTCTTCCATAAAGGGCCACTGGATCAGGGATTCTGGCCGGATGGCATCTATACTGCCCCCACCGAGGAGGCCATGGCCTACGACCTGCAGGTGCTCAAGAAATTAGGCTTCAACATGCTGCGCAAGCACGTCAAGGTGGAGCCGCGGCGGTTCTATTACTGGTGCGATCGGCTGGGATTGATGGTGTGGCAGGACATGCCCAGCGGCGACCGCTACATCCGTCCCGAGGAAGCGGATATCGAACGCACACCGGAATCGGCGCAGCAGTTTTACCGGGAGCTGGGGCGCATGATTGAATCGCTCTACAACCACCCCAGCATCGTCATGTGGGTGCCGTTCAACGAGGGCTGGGGGCAGTTCGA
>JAFGSU010000172.1 GCA_016934435.1 Candidatus Zhuqueibacterota bacterium
ATAGATTCTACGTTATTAGTGCCTTCTCCCCCGTTTCTCAAGGGGCCTGTCCGTCCGGTTTTTGGCGGAGAGAAGGACAGGATGAGGGGACCATGACCTTACTTTAAATAGTTACCGGCTACTATCGTACTTTTTGGACAACCACGCTTGCCATCAGGGACAACCGCTTGCCATCATGACGAATCCTTGTGTCTAAACCAACATCCAGGCCAATAGTGCGACGACGATGATGCCGGTGACGCCCTGCAGCAGGGTTGCGATGGTATGGCAGCGCAGGGCGGTGGCTGTGTCCATATCCGAGAACTGCGCCACCACCCAGAAATAGCTGTCGTTGACGTGCGAAACCGTCATCGATCCGGCGCCGATGGCCAGCACCACCAGAGCTTTAGCCAGCGGAGAAGCCAATCCCATGGGTTCGAGCAGAGGCGAAACCAGCGCCGCTGTGGTGATGATGGCCACGGTCGATGAACCCTGCGCCGATTTCAAAACCGCCGCAATGATAAACGGCAGGAAAATTCCTATTTGCCAATGCGACATGATCTGCCCCATGGTTTCGCCGATCCCGGTCGCCCTGAGCACGTTGCCGAAGGCGCCGCCCGCTCCGGTGATGAGGATGATGACGCCCGCTTGCGCCAGGCCATCGGCCACCCAATCAAAATAAGATGTGTTCGATTTTCTCTCTTTCAACCTGAACGCGAGAAAGACGCCGATGATCAGGGCCGTCACCGGATGGCCGATGAAATCGAATACCATTTTAAATGTCCCCTCGCCGAAAGGCGCGGCCGGATAATCCGCCACCGATCTCAGGGCGATTAAAAGAATCGGCACGATCAATGGTGCAAAGGAAGAGAGTGCGCCCGGTTCTTTTGTCTTTGCTTTCACCGCAGGGGCAGCCTGCGAGGGTATAATCTTAAATCGTCTGCAATAACTGGACGCCCACAACAATCCGACCATCGCAGCGGGCACTGAGACGAGCAATCCCAATAGAATGACCAGCCCGATATCCGCGCCGATGGTCGCCGCCGCCGCCAGCGGTCCCGGGGTTGGCGGCACAAATACGTGTGTGGTATACAAACCCGTGGCCAGAGCAACCGCCAGCACCGCCAGCGACAATCCGGTCTTTTTGCTCAACGCTTTATTCAAAGCGGATAAAATGACAAAGCCCGAATCGCAAAATACCGGGATCGAAACGATAAAACCGGTTATGCTCATGGCTAATGGCGAGCGTCTTTCACCGACCAATCGCAATACCCGCGCCGCCAGGGTACGGGCGCCGCCGCTGCGCTCGAGAAAAGCGCCGATCACCGTGCCGCAGGCGATGACGATGCCGATGCTCTTCAGGGTATTGCCGAAACCTTCCGTCAACTTGCTCATAATCGTTTCGGCGTTCAATCCGCTGATAAACCCCATCAAAACACCGGCCAGCAACAAAACTAAAAACGGGTGCAACCTGTATCGGGTCGTCGCCACGATGATCAGGATAATAATAAATAAAAGCGCAAAAACCGATAGCATGCCTGTCTCCTGTAAAACCAGCCGTTATTGCACGAGCTCACCCTCTTTGAACATCACCTCACCGATTAATTTCCCGCTGCGATCCCAACGTCGCGCAACACCGTCGCAGCGGCCATCGCGCCACCTGGATGCCGACTTGATCAAGCCATTCTCCCACCACTGCATCCACACGGCTTCACCATCTTGCCCACGTTGCCATTGCCAGACTTTTTTGCCGGCGTCATCCCACAAAGTTTCCGCACCGATTTTGCTGCCGAGATGGTATTGAACGCTGTATCGTTTTACTCCGTCTTGATTATACCAGACTTCCTCCCCGTGCAGCAAAAACCGGCCGTCGTCGGCCAAACCGCCGCTGTACTGCAGGCGCACGCTTGCGTCCGAATACGTTTCGACAAAATGTTCTATCTTTTGTATGGCCGTAGCCGAATTTCTCATCAGGTCTTGCGCGGAGCGCGCTTCTCCTCCCTCCGCTAAAATCCACGCCTCGTTCAGGGTGTAATGCAGACAGGGATGGGTCATGGTGACGATGAGATGAATCAGGCCGTCACCATCCTGCTGCGCCACCGCATACCCCAGCGTCGCTCCGCGCATCTCCTGTCGACGCAGGGCCGACTCGTGTTCCTGTCCGCCGGATAATTTTTTGGTGTGCCAGGTTTTTCCCTCATCATCGCTCAAGGCCACAAACGATCCGCGATCTTTGAAACCTTTTGGTTGGAAGCCGTCGGTGCGCTGGAGATCGCCGGCAAAGAACAATCTGCCGCTGGCGAGTCGAATAATGGTGGGACGTTGATTGGTGCCGAGACACGGGAACGGCGTTTTACCGATCTGATAGGTTTTACCTTTATCTCTGGAAACGGATTGGGGCATAAAGCCGCCGATATCCGCATGTTTGCCGCCCATGGCGAGGATATCGCTATTTTTAAGCTGCACGAAGGTCGAATGCCTGCCGCCGGTGCGGCCGCCGGTATCGTACCAGGTGGCGCCGTCATCATCGCTGGCGAAGAGCAGCGAAGTGGCGCCCAGACCGTCGCAGGCCATGTAAATCGTCCCCGATGCATCGCGAAAGACGGAATTGATCGGCTGCGGTGTATGCGGACCCACCGGCCCGGCGAACATGGGGTATCGCACCTCGCTCCAGCCGGCGCCGTTATCGTCGGAAACCGTCCACTGAAAAGGATAAGTGCCGTCGAGGTGCAGATTGCCGAAGAAGAAATAGATGCGGCCCTTTTCGGTCCACAGATTGGGAGCGACATCGTTGACGTCGGCGAAATCGATGAACGGCGAAGGCCAGTCCCACTCATCCGCGCCGTAGCGCAGACGGGTCGCAGCCATCGCCACCTCCGGCTCGTCTTCATAGATGGATGTATAAAAAACCACTATCAGGTCGCCGTTGGGACAAACCGTGAGCGCGGGATCGTGGTTATGGCGGCCGAAATAATCGGAGAAACCGGCCGCCAGGATGGCTGGTTTATCGACATTTTCCGGCGGGATCGGCAGCAAGTATCGTTTGCGGAAATAGGGCTCGTGCGGATGCAAACGTGATGCCGTCACCAGGCGCTGTTTTACGCCCTGTTGGAAAAATGGTTTTTCTTCGGGTAATGGCTCACCGCTCGGCATGGGCGCAGCCACCACTCTGAAACCGATGGACGGCGCTTTCTTGCCGGCCGCCAGCGCCGAATCGAACCTGCGTTTCATTAAAAAGGCATCCCGCGTATTGGACGAAAGCGCTTCGCCGGGGATTTCCGTCCTGGCCTGACCCGGCCAACTCCAGTAGAGCCGCATGAAAGATTCACCGCCATCCTGAAAATACCGCAGCAACAGCGGATATCGCTTGCCGGCGTTCATGGCGATGACGTCCTCGGTTTTAGCCTCAGCCGCAGTCACATCGATCACCTTTTGCCCATCGATGGTGAGTGTCAGGCCGTCATCCACCTCGGCATGAAAATGCACCTCGCCGCTGACCGGTGCGGTGATGCTGCCCTGCCAGTGGGCCGACCAATCATTCAAGCTCGGCCAGGTCAGTTTTTCCGAATGGAGATAGCGGATGCGCGATTGCGACAGGGGCTTTGTCGCCTGAACATTGTCGAACAAAACGCCCACCAGTCCCGGTTGGAACTGATCGTAGGATTCGTCCGGCATTTCTTCGTCCTGTGTTCGTGCGGAGATGAAACCCGCAAATTCGGGTGCGAGGCCGGCGCGGTTGGCGGAACGCGCGTAGAATACGACCGGCCGATCGAAGGTGAACGTTTTATCATCCGGCAGGCCGCCGCGGACGACGCGGGCGAATCCGTGCGCCCGGCCGACCGGATCGGTTTGATCCGCATATTCGTATGGGCCGTACCAGTCCAGGCACCATTCCAGTACGCCGGTGTGCATGTTCCTTATCCCCCAAATGTTGTCTGTTTCCGGGCCGGGCGGTTCATCGCCGCTGGAAAAAGACGTGGCAGCGCCGGCGCGGCAGGCATACTCCCATTCGGCCTCGGTGGGCAATCGGTACGGCCGGCCCTCTTTCTCGCTGAGCCATTGACAGAAAGCAACGGCATCGTGCCAGCTCACGCCGGAAGCGTAAGGCGCACAAGCCTCAAAGCCCTGATATCCGGGACGAAATAGTCGATACTGTTCAATGGTCATCTCGGCGGCGGAAATGAAAAAGGAATTGCTGATAGTTACCCGGTGCACCGGCTGCTCATCCCACTGACCGGCGCTATCGCCCATATTGAAACTGCCCGCTTTGATGTAAATCATCTTCATGCCGACAGAGTTGATATAGCCTTCCTCCGCATGCGCGGTTGATAACGCGGCCACTAAAAATATGATTACGGGTGTTTGGAATCGATATTGCATACATTCCTTCTATTAATTTGACGGAATCTGCCAGATAGTGGCGGCGATGTGCTGCTCCGGATGATCGTCGGTGGTGTAATAATAGACGGTCACCATTTTACCATCGCCGCGCTGTACCGAGCGGGTATAGCCGATATCCCATGTGCGGGCGTCGTCGCGCAGATGAATCTCTTCGCTCCAGGTTTTGCCGTCATCATCGCTGATTTTCGCGCGGATGCCATAGGGAATGGAACGAAAGGCATAGGTCACCGCCAGCCTGCCGTCGGCCAGTTTTACCAGGCACGGCGGATTGCCGTTCCGTTTGCCGCGATCGGTATCGGCCACTTTGCTCAAAAACGACCAGCTACGGCCGTTGTCGGTGGACTCGTAAACATCGATCCAGTTCTGCGGTTTCGGCGGTTTATTGGGAAACGGTTTATCGTAACGCCGCCGCAATGCAGTGATCAGATGGCCTGAGGCGATGCGCACCGTCGAAGGCATAACCGCCCGCTTCACATCGGGTTCGGCCATCCAGGATAAAAACTGCCAGTTTTCACCGCCATCTATGGTCTCGGCGCAGAAGGCCCAATCCTGCAGCTGCGCTTGCACGGTTTCTTCTTCGGTCGAGAGGAAGACCAGGCACGATCGGTCGCCGGTGACCAGATAATCGGTGCGCGCCGTTAGTTTTTCACGGCCGAAATCCGGAAATAGAAACGGCCCCGACCATGTGCGACAGCGATCATACGAATAATAAAACTGGTTGTTACTGCAACGCATGGCGAAATCTGGGTGGGTAAATTGAATTTCTGCAGTGAGCCTAAGCGGTTCGCCGTGGTCGCCGACGTAGTTATCCGGGTCCTCGATGCGCCAGGTTTCGCCGCCGTCCGGACTGCGCGCCAGCAACGCCTGCTGCGGTTTATCCTTGTCGATGGAATGGTGCAGATCGCTGGCGAGGTAGTAGCCGCTGACGAATCCGACCACGATCTCATCGCCCCATATCCAGATGCCGTTATTGGCAGGCCAGCCGCCAAAACGGCCGGGTTCATCAAAGACCATCACATGTTCGGCAGCGACGGTCTTGAACTGCGAGGCATCTATGGTGGCTGGATCGGGCTCTATGGTGTAATTCCACTTATCGGCCTGCGCTTCGGTGAAAAGCAGATGATCGCCCGGCACCGGCGCCGGCTGCTGTCCCGGCCAGCTCCAGAGGACGCCCAGATACCCCATGCCTTTTTGTGTATGCAGGTAGGTGACGTCGATATCATACTTGAAAT
This sequence comes from Candidatus Zhuqueibacterota bacterium, assembly GCA_016934435.1. Classification (GTDB taxonomy): domain Bacteria; phylum Zhuqueibacterota; class Zhuqueibacteria; order Residuimicrobiales; family Residuimicrobiaceae; genus JAFGSU01. Next base: position 5,613 of record JAFGSU010000172.1, read on the forward strand.
CTTTTTTCATCGTCAGGGTGCATTCGGCCGCAGCGCCTTCGCCCCCGGCCTTTAATTCACAGCCATTGATGCTAAGAGCGGCCTGGCGATTGGTTTCGAGTCTGAAGGTGATATCAGCGCTGACCGGAGCGATGATGAAGCCCTGGTATTTCCCCGACCAGCTGGAGCCATGGCCGCTGCCGGCCGCTTCGTCCCAGACTCGATTCAGATCGGGCAGCGTCTCAGCCTGCTTGATGCGCGTCAAATCGGCATTGCCATAGTAAGCGCCGATCAGACCCTGTTCGCTGCGTTGCGGTTTTTGTTCTGCGCAAGCCATCAGAATAAATATTAAAACTAACACTAACCGCTTGAAAACAGTATTTAAAAGCTCACGCGTCATATGGTTATATCTCCTTTCGTTATCTCGCATTTTTGTGTCACTTTCGATAAAGGTAGCTTTGAGAGATCATTCAGAATCCGGTACAGCGGCAGCAGGGTCGTGACGCCACGGTTCGGCACGTCCTCGCTGGTGCCGATGGAGAAGCGGTCACCCGGTGCCGCCTGTTTCAGAATTTCCTCAACATGGTCTCGCATGGTTGCCGTATCGTAGAGATGCAGAGAAGAGGGAAAATGTACCAGCAGCGACTTGTCTTTCCATATCTCCCGGGCTTCGGCGACGGAGAGATCGCAATCCGGTGGCGGCGTGAAGGATTCGATATAGTCCAGTGATGTTTTCGCGATCAGCGGCGCTATCCGTCGGTTATGACCGTCGAGATGGGCGCCGGCAAATTTACCCGCAGCATGCATGATTTCGCATGCCTCTTCAATGCACGGAAAATAATACTTGAGGAATCGCTCTTCGCCGACGATAGTGAATTCGGTGTTGCCGTCGATGGTCGCATATCTGGCCGGGGAGGAAGCAGTCAGCTGTACCCGCCTGCGCCAGTCCCCGGTCAGCACTTCACAGAGATGCAGCACCAGATGCCGATTTTCCGCCCATTCGATGCTGAAATTTTCTATTCCCATGAATTCGTACATCAGGTCGTGCATGGGAGAATGGATGACGGTGGGCCGGGCGATGGAATGGCCGCCGTACATGGTATCATCGTCGATGAATTTTTTCAGGTCGTGCTCATACGTCCGGGCGGCGATGAGCGCTGCCAGAGCGGCATAATCCCTGCTATCGCTGAAGAGATATTTTTCGATCCAAACCGTATGCGGCAGGATGTGCTCAACGGTCGTCAGGTTGCCGTCGGGTGTCCGAAAAGTCGTTTCGCGGATAGTATGCCCGTCTGCGGCTGTTCGATCTCGTATCTCAGTTTTAATCCCGGGAAGGGAACGACGGTACACCGAGCTTTTATTGATGATGCAGACGCCCAGGTCCAGCAACTGTTGATCGAATGCGCCGCCCAGCAGCTTGTTGTTCCAGATGGTGACGGAAAGCCGGTCGGGCATCTCACCTGCAAGTGCGCAGAGAAATTGTTCTCTGGGTGTCATACAGATTTATCCTGTTTCAACTATCTTTATAGGTGTACGATGCCTAAAAATGATTTTTAGCGGGTTAGAAAACCCGCAGTCCAATTAAGACAGTGGGCATTCCTGCCCGCCGTTCAAGCGGGTTGCGAAACCCGCCCTCCCACGAGCACCTCGAAGGGGTACTAAATCAATAATTCCTGTCCACCCACCCTACAACCACCCAGTCAATTCCGCCAGCAATTTCCCATAATGAACAAACTCTTTCCAACCAATATCGTACGGCACGCCGTGATCGCAACCGGGGATATAACCGCCGTCTTTAATCACCGGTCCCAGCCGCGCCAGCTCCTCCTCGATGATCGTTCCGCCTTTGGCAATGCAGCGTTTATCCACGCCTTGACGATAGGCCATTTTCTCCCCATATTGGCCTCGAAACTTGATCAGATCATTGCCCGCGGCCACCTCGATGGGATCGCAGACGTTCATGCCACACTCAATCCACAGAGGAATCAACTCGGCGATGTAGCCGTCGGAATCCTCGTCGATGATCGGAACGCCGGCCTGCCGCGCTTCACTCGCCCACCTCTTCCACGTCGGCATGAGGAACTCGCGCACCATGGCAGGGCTGATCATGCTCTTTTCCTTGTAGGCCATGTCCTCGTTGATCCAGATTCGATCCACAATCCCCGCATCCAGAGCCCGAGCCATGGTGGCGGAAACAAATTCCGTCCAGAATCCGATCATTTCACGGACAAATTCGGGGTCTTCCACCATCATCATGCACAGCGGCTCGAATCCGCACCACTCGCGCAGCTGCCAGAACGGACCGGAAAACTGCAGCGTGATCACAGTCTCCCGATCCCGCAGTTCATTCACAAGGTTTTTAAAATCGTCGGGATAGCGGGACGGTTCCGCCGGATCATACCGTTTTTTTATCTCTTCAAAATCCTGATGCGTAACCACCGGAAACCTGTGCCACTTGCGGGTGACAAAATCCTTTGGATGGCGGATATAGGTATAGTCGTACTCATCAGAAATTTCGACGACGTTGCCCATCCAGTCCTGTACGATATAATGCCCGTCCTTATGTTCCAGTACCTTTTCTTCAAAGGTGGGGATCATGCGAAAATTCACCAGTCCTTTGAATGGCGGGTAACTGGTAGGTGGCGATTGGATGCCGATGCTTTCGCACAAAAAGTCAAACCAGTCTCGATTTTGCGGCAGCCCTTCCCGATGCCAGCGCGCCAGCGTCTTTTCTCTCGGCTGCCCGGGCTCGAAGGGAATCCTGTCCGGGCCCGCAAAGGTCAAAGTCGCTATGTATCGTTCTCGTGGATTCATGATTTCTCTATCACTCCTGTTGATCCCGTCGCAAATCAGTCGCCCACCGAATCATCTCCTTTTTTCCAGCGATCGATCCTGCCGGGCGCGATCCGGTTATACATTTGCTCAAAACTGGCGTCCACCGGTTCGACGCAATGGGTGTTCAAACAGAGATAACTCAAATCTTCACGCACAGCCTCGGTGGTATGCGGCGTATTCCGGGGCACAAACACGATATCGCCCGGCCTGACGGTTGCCTGCTCCTCGCCGACGATGACAATGCCCGAGCCGGACAGGACAAAAAACGTCTGCTCCTTTTCTTTGTGCGCCACCATGGCGCCCCTGTTCCCTTTCGGCCAGGTAACCACTACCATCTCAAAGCGGTCGGTTTCGCTGCGATCAAGCAGCAATCGCGTGCTGTTGGAACCGAAATCAAAGACCACGCCTTTTTTAATATCGGCAATATGTTTAACCGGTTTATCAGAGACAGCGGAACGCTCCGCATTTTTTACCCGGGATCGACCGCTATCGGCCTGTTGCCGGCGAATCTGCTTGACCTTTTCAATGTGTTCGGCATAGCTTCCATGCCCCTCCTTTTCCGCATTGCTGAAAACATTGAACAAAAGATAATGTAACGCCTCCTTTTTATCGGCGACGGTCTGATGTTCCACACCCACCGGCAGATAGATCAAGTGACCCGGCCCGACGTCAAACGCCTGCGCGCTGGCTTTTACAACACCTTTTCCGGAGGTAACATAAAATATCTGTTCTTTTTGATCATGACTGTGCGGCGGTCCCACCAGCCCCGCACGCCAGGTATTCAGTGCGACTTCGGTCAGCTCGCTCTCGGTGCGATCGATGAGCACGATCATCTCGTTCAAACCGGCGACATTGAGCACCGGGCCTTTCTGGTAATGTCGATGAATCATTTCATTAGCCCCTTTTCATTGTTTTTTTGATTCCTATTCTTGAGTTTATTCATAATCGGGACGAATCATCCTGCTTGCTCTCATCTTAAACAACCCGTTGCCGCGTTTCATCCCACTCGACCTTGCGCCCTTCCTGATAGGATTTGGTCGCCATGAGACAGGTGATGGCATCCTCAAATGCATGATCGATGTCGCAACTCGGGATTGCAGCCGTTCTTATGCAATCCAGCCATTCCTTCACGTGCAGATAGGTGACATCGATTTTTTTCCCATCTTGATAGGTATAAACCAAACCCTGACTAACATAGTAGCGTTGCGACGCCGAGGTGATCATGTCGAATTGGCCCAAGTTGGCGCCCGGGGTGTAGGAAAGAAACGGGATCGAAGGTTTCATGAGGCCGTCGGCTATTTTCGTCTTGAATCGTTTTGAATGCCGATCGACGATGACATGGATATCCATGCCGAGTTTCATCCAGGCGTCGCTGCCATAGACCTCTTTAACCTTGGCGCCTGATTCATACTCACCGGTGCTGCTGCAGGCCAGGGTGGCATCATAGGTGAGCAATAGATTGCGCTGCGGATAGTCAAAGATCGCCTGGAACACATCGGGGGTGTTGCGATCGTCTTTCCAGTAGTAGATGCCGCCCGAAGCCATTACCGATTTGGGGATGCCGAGATTCATCACCTGATTGACGGCGTCATACTCATGTGAGAACATATGAGCCGGCAGGCCGCCGCTGTATTCGAAAAACTTTTGCCAGCCCCAATAACGGCTTGGAGTAAACGGCTCCAAAGGCGCCGGCCCCAGCCAATGTTTCCAGTCCAATTTTTCAACCTCGATGCTCCTGTCAAGATGCCGCAGCCAGGCGCCGGATGGTGTGTTGCGGTTTGTATGGGTTTTAATTAATGTGATTTGGCCGAGGATATTTTTATCGATTATTTTCCTGGCGACGCGGAAGGCATATTGCTGCCGGTTCTGGTGACCATATTGAAAGACGACGCTGCTTCTCTTGATCACGTCCCGCACCCGGAACGCCTCTTCGATGGTGCGCGTCAGGCATTTCTCACAATAGATATGCTTTCCCGCCGCAGCGGCATCGACGACCATGCGTTCATGCCAGTGGTCGGGGGTGGCGATGATGACGGCGTCAATATCCTTGCTGTCGAGCATATCGTGATAATGACGATAGCGCTTCGCCGCCGGCATGCGCTTCGATGTCTCAGCAAAACGGTTATATTGCGACAGGGCTATGCCTTTCTCCGCAGCCGGATCATAGACATCACATACACCTGCCAGCGTCACATTCAAATCGGTATAGTCAGCCGTAGCCTCCGATTGATCCTGCCGGCCAAAACCGAGAGAAACGAGAATGTTTTCTGCCCTTCTGCCGACGCCGATTATGCCCAGGCGGATGCTATCACCGCCCGGTTTTTGAGGTCGCTCGGTCGCCTCCGGCTCGATTTCCAGATCCAGTCCGAGTTCCGAAAACAGCGTATTTCTATTCCGCCGATCGAAGGACCGTTTGGACAGGTAACCGGCGACAACGCCGCCCACTATCGGCAAAGGCAGCACGGCCTTGAGGAAATCCCGGCGCTGCAGTTTATTCTGATTTTCAGCATTTTGCGACATACAAAATCCTAACGTGGCAGGACGGCAGTCGAACGTGCCGTGCCCCAACTTGAATGAGTGAATATCGAATCGTTTATAGCCCTACCGCTTAACCCGACCTTTTTCAAAAAACTATTCATCTTTGCAAACCTGCAACAGCACTTTTTGCACGGTTAGTTCGTGTTGCATGGAAAATTCGATTTCTTTTTTGCGCCGGATCATCCGGGCGAAATCGAGCAGTTGTTCGTCATATCGTCCGCTGACCTCGGGCAGATCGACTTTTTGCCAGCCTTTGTCGAAACCGCAGGCCGGTTGCCGTAAAGTCATATGCACGACGGCCGGCTCTAACGGTTTGATTTCAATGGAACCGTTGCTGCCGCAAACAACGAGTTGTCGCCGCTGCTTGCCATCGATTTCGAGCAAAGAACTTTTTATCGAGGCAACGGCCTTGTCGTATTCCATCACAATCAGCTCATGGTCATACAGATCATCCTGTTGCGAGAGCGTCCGCCGGCGAAAGCTATGGACTTTGACCGGTTCACCGCATAATGCGATCGCCTGGTCGATAAGATGACATCCCAACAGCATCATACCGCCGCCGTAGGTTTGTGCCAGCCGAACACGCCGTTCACGATGGATCGCTTTGCTGATGACGCCTTCCACCGAAAAAATTGGACCCAACCAGCCCTGCCTGACGGCTTGCAGGCAGAAGTGAAAAGCAGGATGGTAGCGAAACATATAGCCGCTCTGGACGATTAACTTTTTTTCAGCCGCCCGGGATAACAGCTTTTCCAGCGCAGGCAAAGAGGTTCCCATGGGTTTGTCGACATGTACATGCAATCCCGCCTCGATGCACCGCAGCGCTGTGGGCACCAGGTCCGCCAGTTCGGTTTCGATCAACACGGCATCCAATCCGACGGTTTGCAGCAACTGCGCTTCGCTCAACCATTTCACACCGGGATAATCGTTAGAGTCCATCGCCGCTTTCAGCAAGCCTTGATCGCTCTCAACCAGTCCGATGAACTCAAAGGCATCATGTAATTTAAGCAACGTTGCAAGCTTTTCGGCCGCATGTGAGTGGGCGATGCCGATCTGGCCGATTTTTATCTTTTCAGCCACCTCAGAGCAATGCCTCATCGGATGGTTCATCGCCAGGCCTAGCAGCGCAGCGCCGCTGAGCCCGGTGAATTGTCTTCTCGTCAACTTGATCATAGAATATATTTATTTTAAATACCCGATCTGCTGCAGCGATTGTTTTATAGCATTGATCTGCGCATCGTTCAGGGGACGTATGGGCCGCCGAAACACCGGACTGGAAAATTTGCCCATCAACCATAAGGCGACTTTCATGCGCTGATGGGTGCTGCAGCCCGGTTCGCCGAAATTGTAAATCAGCCGCGCCAATGGCGCAACGGTTTTTTGCGCTTGCCGAGAAAATAATATTCCGTGCTCTTCTGCCGTCTACGGAATCTGGAACCCAGCCAAATAATAGCAAAAAAATAGACCAGGACGATAGCCAGATCGAGTAATGTCAGGTTATTTTCAATCAAAAGCCCGCACCTGTTTTTACATCATCAATCAAAAACACACTCAGCGGTACTTTGTGGTCGGCGCCGGGCAAATCTTCCTGATACAAACCAGGATTACCCGGTTCGCCATCGAGTATGAAGGATCGTACGTCGCCGCGCCAGGGACCGGTGCGGAAATGCAGACGCTCGAGAGAGGTCACTTTATCGGCGAAATCAATATTCCCCCGCACCATCACTCCATCGACAAAGACATCATAGCGTTGCGCCGTACAGTCGAGCAATAATTTGATCCGATGCCATTTGCCCTGATCAAACGGCACCGGTTTCGGTTCCACTTTACCGCGATCGAAGGACAACCAGTCCGGATCGAAGCGCAACCGCATGGGCCGCTGACCATGACGATCGTGGACTTCAAATTCCAGTTTCGCCGCGCCGACCTGCTGCTGCATAATTCGAAAGGCAACGGTCACACGGTCGCTTTCGGGGAAAATGCGCTCGGCCAAAGCATAATCATACGGCTCTTCGTCGCGCAGCTCCAGACAGGCATTATTTTTATCGAACGGGTCTTTGACGATGGATAGGGGCGCCCACTGCGGCACGTAGAGATTCCACAGGATCAATTCCGATTCATCTGCAAGTTTTTCGAAATTTTCCTCGACCGCATCATCCACCGCGCCGGTCACCGGTATGCGGACACGGCTCACCCACATATCCTCTTTGTTGACGCTGTAGGTCAGCCACATATCGCTGCCCGGCGGATCGCCATTGCCTTCAACGATGCCGCGGATGTATTGCGGCCCATAATTCTTGTGGATGCCCTGGAAGCGCATGGGCGGCACTTCGCCGTGTACCACTAACATGTTATCGTACTCGTGGCCGTCCTCGCCGGTCATCACCACCAGCGGGAAACGATTGCGCCGGGTGGCCGAATGATTGTAGATTAGGGCATAGCGGCCGTCTTCGGTGCGCTGCCCCCATACCTTGGCGCCGCAGGTCATCAAAGACCTGGACAATGCCAGCGGCGTCCAGCTCTCCCCTTCATCCGGGCTCAAAGCCGACAACTGATGCTTCCAGATGCCGACCACCA
>JAFGSU010000173.1 GCA_016934435.1 Candidatus Zhuqueibacterota bacterium
ATCCCATTATGAGCGGTAAACAGACACACACCCCCACCCTGCTCGGCAACGACCGGATGTCTCCCCTCTTTCTCGCCGCCATCGAGGCGACCGAGGAAGCGATCTATAATTCCCTGTTTCGCGCCCAAACCATGATCGGCCGTGACGGACATAAAGTGGAAGCGCTGCCGTTGCAACGCACCATGGAGATTTTGAAAAAATACGGCATCCCCTGAACCTGCCGGCGGGGTTCGATTCTATCCCGCTAAATCACCGGCACATCCACTTCCACCACACCGACTACGGTAACGGCGATGCGCAGGGTCATCTTGAAGCGCAGATTCGGCGGCGGCGTTTTGGATGCCCTGCCGTTGGAGAGAAAATATATCTTACGTTCGCCACCCAGTGCGGGCGAAAGCGCTTTGCTGACCTCTAACACACCCCGGCTGTCGAGCTCCGGCAATTGCGTCACACCGAGGATCGCGTCCAGATTAATATCCGTTATTTCAATAAACGGACTATAGGCGCCGCTGGTACCGAATCGCACCACGATGGTACCTTTCACTTCGGTGCCCGGTTTGCTGTCGTTTTCCTCGATCGTATAGGCGACGCTCTCCAGATACATGCCCAGGATTTCTTCAAAATTCTCCTGTTCTCGAACCTCTTCAATAAATTCAGTCAGGTCGGCTTCTCCGGTCTCGGCAAAATTGATATTATCGCTGTTAACCTGTAACGGCACATCGACCGTCACCAGTACCGGCACATGGACGCGCCGTCCTTCGCAATGCATGCCGATGAGCAGCAGCCATGCTATCAGCAAAAATATACCTGTGATGATGATTCGTTTCATTTGCTGGTTCTCCCAATTTACAGTCCGATTGAAGTGGAAAGGCAATAAGCCGTGCGCGTGCCGATGGTGCAATCGCCGCTGATATGCAGGATGAAGAGATTAAAACCGAATCCTGCGGTTACCTGCAGGCCGTTGTCGCCGTCCATATCCAGATCAATATCCAGGTCTTCAGAACCGGTGTTATAGCTGTACTGCAGTTTGACGGAACTGTTATCGTAACCGATACCGCCGTAGAGTTCAAACAGCCCAAAGCTGCGGCTCACCTGGGCGCCGATGTGCAAGGTGCTGAAGCTGAGCAGCTCATCGCCAAGCTCGATTTTTTGCCAGAACACACCCACAGCCAAATGAACCGGCGAGAGCGGGATGTACTGATCGATGCTGTGGCGCAGGCCGATGCCGGTGAGAGACAGCTTGCCGATCTCCGAATCGCCCAGTTCGGCCATAAAGTAGCGCAGCATGAGTTCGGTGCCATACACGCAGCCGATGGTCAATTGCGGCGTCGCGAATGCGGTGGCGTTCATTTCTAGACCGCCGGGGAAAACATATTGCGTGCCGCCGGTTCCGATTACCGTCACTGATTCTTCACTTCCGACTACAGTCGGCGCATCCACAGTTTGTACCGGGTGAAAGTCGCCCTGGGTGGTCGCCTCAAAGGTTTTATCACGATCCAGTACCGGGGCGACCATGGCTACGACTCCAAGACGGATGCGCAATCCCACCCCGGGAATTTTGGCCGTACCGTACCAACCGCGATTCATGGATACACCCAGCCCATCGACCAGCGGCTTGATGTATTTTTTTCCGTTATCGCCGGAATAGCGCTCCAGATTCTCTTCTATCTGCCCGTAAAGCAGCGTAGAGAAAAGCAATATGACGATGAATAATCCTGTCCCTGTTCTTTGCATAGAAATCCTCCTGTTTTACCGCATAATCCATGGATTATTTGTATAATGTATCATTTGCCGATGGAAAAGATATGAGCCTTATCACGTTTATATCTCTTATGAGAATATAATAATTTGCATCAAATAAAGCGAAATATTTTTATCAACACCGATTCGATACCTGCAGATTAATCAGGTAATCCTGTGGGTGACATGCCTTCAGTTCAGTTCGCAAATTTACCCAGAATCTGCGTATCACCATGCTGCCTACCTGCAAATTGTGGAGTATCCCACTTTTGCAGAATCCGAGAACGGGGCGCCGGAGGTATTCGATATCCGCGGCCGCCTGGTGCAAACATTGGAGGACGGCTATAAAACGCCCGGCGTATATCGAACAACGTTAAACGCGAAAAAATTACCGACCGACGTATATTTTTACCGCATCCGGATGAAGAATTTCGTCGCGGTAAAAAAGATGATTTTGCTGGAGTAGGGCCGAACGGACAGCGGACATTCCAGTCCGCTACTCTTCATAACAAATCTTTTAATCGTAGAGATCAAATGGCTTGAATCAAAATGAGGTTAACAAATAATCCTGGAGCTAAAGCTCGTGGCAATATTATTGATCAGGCTAATTCTTCCCATGATTGATACGATTAGGACGAATATAACTTTCCCTAAAAATATCACGGCACCGATGCCGCTGCCCCATTCAGCGCGTTTTCCCACAACAGGTCGTAATCAACGCTCGTAACCTGACCGTCCAGATTGAAATCGGCGCCGTCATAGGTTGTTCCGCCGGCGAAATAGGCGTTATACCATGCCACATAATCGGCGCTGGTCACCCCTCCATCCTGATCGGCGTCGCCACAGCAGACGCCCTATACACCGGGATCGATTTCGATACATCCCCCTGAGCCCTATACCTTGTCAGCGCCACTGCTAAAGTCATAGACCGAAGCCGAGGCAGCGTTCAAGGATATCGATGTGCTCGACATAATCGGCAGATGGTTGCGATGGCGGATCACCACCTAGTAATCGCCGGGCGCGATGTTCAGTGCAATACTTTCGGTTGCGCCGTTATCTGCCACCAGATAGCCGTCCTGCCGTAAAAGCGCGCTTTTAGAAAGGACCGCCGGGCCGTCCGGCGCTGTTCGCAGCTGCACCAGCGCCCAGTCGATGATCTGATCGGGCAAATCCGTGATCGTTCTAGCGTCTTCAGCATAGGACGCTTGTAAAGGGATGGTATGGCCGGCGGTCATTTTTCCGGCGCCGGCGTCGAATGCGCCCTGTAGGTAACATTTAGCTTTGAGCAGATGGATATTGCTGAGGTCGGCGGCCAGGGTATACCATTCGATATCGCGGACGTAGTAGAAATGGTAAGAGGGACTGCTGCGCAGCGGCGGCGTTGAATAGGATTGTCCGTCCACGTCGCGGACGGCGCCTTCACCGCGGCCGAGATAGGCGGCGGTCACCAGATAGTCGCCGCCCTGATGTACCACCAGCCCGCCGCCGGTGGGCGGATCGGTATTGTCGTTATTGTGCTGATTGAAACCGTTCCATCAATCCAGGTGGTATTCAGCTAAATTGGGTTCACCGGTTTCGCCGGCGGCGGCCCAGGCGCCGGTCATCAGCAGATTGCCTTCGATCGCCGCCATAGCGCCGTGCGCCCAGCAGGTGCCGCCCCACTGGCTCTTCACCGAGGTGACGTAATTCATCCCGGCGGCGTTTGCGCATGGCAAATCCGCAAAGGCTGCATAATCCCAAACTGGTAAAGCGAAGAAAAGATTATCAGACAAATAAAATCATACGCTTTCATGATCTATACTTCCACAAGGGAGAGGACCATGCAATTGCTTTCCAGAAATTTTTACATATCGCACAATCGCATGAGATTTCACTGTTGTTTTGCTGTCAAGTTTCTAATATGCGTATGATGATCGAAGAGCCTCCGGCGTGCATACACACATTTTTCAATAAAATAATTTAATCATTCATATTATGCGAATCAAGAAAAGTTTACTGCCGGCAGGGAGATCGATGCATTATGGAAGGAATCAGATGAAAGCATACATTGCTTGACTTATAACGGAATCTATCCATCTTTACAATCAGAATAATTGGGGCAATGCGGCGGGATTTTATGCTCGCCATTGAGAGTGGATTCAAATAACATGGGCAAATACCGAGCCGAAGTATGTGCAAAGATGTATAATTGACCAAGTTAACGATGAAGACCATGCTCGCCGGCTTGTCTTCCACGAAAGATAGTAGGACTCGGATATTGGATATGTAAAAATTACTGCAGTATTGCCTGTCCCTGAGAATTCACCATACCTTGCATGTTCGTACCCCCAGCATGAGTCTGCGCAAACGCATCAAAAGCGCTGAACAACAAAGCAATCAGCACAATCACCAGGCACATCAATGTAATACGCAGGCCGCTTTTCCACAACATCCCAAACCCTCCTGATAATGTAGCCCATCGATTCTTCACACACTGAACTAGATAATATATCGAAAGATAATCGCCACACAGCCAATGAGGAAAGCATTACAACAAAAAATAAAAAACCTTGGATGGATGCCTTGCAAGAGATGCCGAAACCTATTGCCATACATGAGCGACTTAACCAATCAAAACAGATCCTCGTGTAAAATTTAATGTGGAATAAATCGTCTAAATATATATACTCTTTCTTTTTAAAGCAAGATATTTTTAAAAAAATTTGAATTTTACAGGTTCTTTTTACAGGAAACAACCCTAAAATGATGTGAATCATCTATATTCCGACTTTGAATCGATCGTCCGGCAGATCCCTGCCGGACGGAATGCTGATGCGGGATTTCCATCCCGCAATCCGCCTAATAGAACGGAATGCTATTGATGCCATGGAATCTGCTGGGACGAATGTCCCCGCCCAGTACCCGCGCCGGAGCAATCTCCGGCGCGATCGATAAGAATGTCATTGCGAGCGAAGGAACAGGGCATGAAAAAGAACAGCAGCCGCCATGGAGCGAAGCAATCTCCGCCATGTCCTTAGCGAAGGGGTTGAGTCAGATACAGAAATCGATCTACCATGGAGCGCGGCGATCCCCGCTATAAGGGCAATCACCCAGTCACCTTTTGGCGGAGATTGGTTCATCCACCTCCGGCGGATTCGCAATGACAATCTTTTTTTTGTCCTTGTGTAAATGATGGCAGTTTTGCCATACCCAACTCGCGGTGATCGCCTTTTTTGTATCCTTTGATTAATCACCGATTCAATCGTCCACTAACCGCAACAAGTTTAGCGTTGTCCATTCTGACGATGCGTTTCCAGATATTGGAGAATTTTTTGCCGCAGCTCATATCGCATGCCGCCGAGGTCGCTGAATGGCCAGCGCCGCCGGTCGCCGGCTTCATATTGCAGGGTCGATTGATAGGTGGTCTGGGTAAAGCAGTTCTGCACCATACCGTTTATTTCGAGCATGGCGAGAAGATATATCAAAATGATCAGCATCAACCTAAGCCTAAATTGGGCGGATGAGAATGAACGACAGGCCAGCACAACCATGAGATAGGCGCTGCCAAGGGTCGGCAGCCACAGCAGGCGCGGCGAAGCATCAAAGACGTTGGTGGCGGCGGTAATTAAAATCCACAGCGCCATGAAACGGTCTTCTTTTCTTACAATATTACGACGCCGAATCATAAAAAGGAAGGACACGATAACCACAATCAGCAGCAGCGCCGTCAACGGATTCGGCATCAGAAAAACCGGATAAACGCTGCTGATGAGCGCTTCAAAATAGCGGACGACCATGCCTGCGGCACTGATCAATGCATTCTGCGATACGACCGTTTCCTGCGAAAGCCCCCTCTCCCCTATCATCCTCGCTCCCAGCACCCACCAGCGCATCAGCAGGTAGCCCAGCCACAAGGTATAATGAGGAATCAGGGATAGGGGGCGTTTTTGATGATCCGATGAATCCAAAAATAGAATGCTCGCCGTAAGTAAAAACGGCAGCGTCACCGCCGACTCTTTGCTGAGATAAGCCAGGCCGGCAAAACATAGAGACAAGGCGTAAAAAAGCAGATGATTTTGTTTTACCCGTACAGCCCGCATATAAGTCGATAGCGATAGCAGATAGAACAGCAGGCAGATCGTATCGGTGCGCGTGGATATCCAGGTGCAGAGCACGGCATTGCCGGGCAGCGCCATCCACAGCAATCCGCTCAACAGTGCCGGCGCCGGGTCATCGAAGAGGCGAAGCATGAGGCGATAGAATAGATACAGAATAACCGAAATTAGCAACAGATTGACCAGATGATAACACCAGGCCTGCTGGGCGAACAGAACATATTCGCCGGCGAAAATAAAATTAACCACGGGCCGGTAAAAGCGGTCGGACCAGGGCTGTGAAAATTGGTCGATCAGCTCGTCGCAGGAATAGGATCGCACCAGCAGAACATCGTCGTAAGTAAAACCGAATCCAAGCGTACCGCCATAGAGCGACAAAAGCCCCAGCAAAAAAATCAGCCAGGGCAGGATCGGATGCGTTGTCAGCGTATTTTCAAACTGTTTGATGGACACGGCACAGCCTCGGCTATCCCATTAGAAAGAAAAGGAGCCGGAGACGCGATGGGTGTTGCCCAGGTCGCCGGCGACAAAGGCATAATCGACGCCAAAACGGTAAAAGGATATTCCGGCGCCTGCTGTGAGATTTTTTCGATAGTACCCGCCGCGCAGGCTGATGGTATCGTAAAAGCTGAGCTCGCCGCCGGCATAGTGATCGGACAGTGGCGAATACTCGTAATCGTAGGCCAGAGTGATTCGGGTATGGATGGATTGCACAGTATGCGATAAAGCGGTTCCGGCCAGCATGATCCGTTTCACCTTGTCCTCATGTTGGGACTCGGTATTCCAGCTGATATTTGCCTGCGCCAGATCGCGAACGGTGGCGGCGAACGATATCCAGGTGAGCGCTCCGTACTCATCCGACAAACGCGGGATAAAACGCACGAGAACACCGGCATCCAGCCCCTGGCCGCTTCCGGCATATTTATCCAGTTTCTGATGGATATATTTGCCGGTGACGCCGATGGATATCTGCGTCGGCACGACCATCTGCGAAAAACCGCCTCCCAGCAACAAGTCGAAAAATAGGCTGCGACTGAACGACAGCATGAAAGCGTTTTCCTGGTCACTGAAATAGCCTTCGGGCACACCGGTAGAGCGGAACTGCCCCTGCTGCAGTCGATCGATTTTGCTGCCCTGGAGAGCGCCATAGCGCGGGATTTCGTCCACGCCCAGGCGAATCCAGCTGAGTCCGACGGCGGTTTGCTCGTTGAAACAGAGAACCGCACTGGCGGTATTGTACTGCGCCAGACCGTCAAACATGGGTACATGTTCTACCTGCAGGGTGAAAAAATCGTTATCAGTCAGACCGGCGGGATTCCAGTATCCGGCGCTGACATCATTAGCCACGGCGATATAAGCGCCGCCCATGGCCAGAGGCCTGGCGCCCACTCCGATGCGCGTAAAATCGGCAGCATATTCGCCGGCTGACAATTCCGTATTCATACCGCTGAACAAAATGCCGGTTGTGAACATAAACAAATATATCTTGATCTGACAGTAGCGCACCATGTTCCGTTCCTTTCTAGTGCAGTCTCATTGCAATCTTGCCATTTTAGTAACGCGTTCGATCTTGCTGTCGCCTTTCCGGGCGGTAAATCGAAGATAATAGACGCCGTTGGCCACGGGATTGCCTTCATCGTCCAGGCCGTCCCAATCCACTTCATTGTATCCGCTGATATCGTTGAGGACGATTTTTCTTATCAACCGTCCGGAGACCGTATGGATGCCAAGCTTTACTTCCGAGGCCATCTCGGTCAGATAGAAAGCGATGGTGGTTTCCGAGGCAAATGGATTGGGATGATTGGCCAGTATGTCGAGTCCGAACTCGCCGGTTACTTTAAAAGAAACCTGCTCCGAGGCCTGATTGCCGTTAATATCTTTCACTTCCAGAATCAGGTCATGGCTCCCGGGTTGGAGTTCGGGCGCATAGGTTAGCGTCATGGTACGGCGAGAATTATCGTTCTGGAAAAGTTTTATTTTTTCTTCACTCACCTGCTGTTGATCCAGGTAAAGTTTGATCTGTGAGCCGGCAATATCAAAACCGCTGGCGTCCTCCATATAGGCACTGATGACCGGCTGCGCCGGGATGATATCGCCGTCGACAAAATTTTGTCCGGAAACGCTGAATCGCACCATCGGCGGTTGCGCGTCCTCGCTGGCCATCAGGGCAAAGGCTCTCAGATGCGACGGCATGGTGGCCATGACCAGCCCCTGGGTCTTGTCCACAGTGCTGACCAATCCATTCCAGGTGGATGATTGATCGTTCCAGCCGTACAGCCGCAGTTTGTTCTCATCTACATAGGTCTGAATTTGCGCATCCGATTTATCATACAATCCGGCGATGGTCATATTTTTTTGCATGACCATGGTGGTATCGGTGAACGAAACGCGATAGAGCAGGGGTTGAACCGCACTGCGTAACGGCAACGGCACGAGCCCTGAGAGGTCCGCGGCCTTTTGCTGTATGCTCTGCCATTCTTTCCCGAATGTTAGCGGAGTGGTTGCAGAGACCGATTCGCCGGGAATCTCGATATAATAATTGCCTTCTGTTGAGAACAGGGGGCCGTCGCTGCCGTGAGCGGGCGTAACGATCTTAACCGGCAGCATGGTGGTGTTATTCCCTTCATTGGACTCGTCCACCTGCCCGTCGATATCCAGATTGAACCACAACCGGCGGTCGCCGGCGGCATTGCCCGACCAGATGGCTTCGACGGTCGTATCCGAACGCGCGGGAATACGATCGATGCTCAGGATATCGCTGACCTGCTTAAAAGTCGAGGCGCTCAGCCCTTCTGTTATCTTGATGTTAAAGGGCCCGCTATCCATATCCCCGTGGTTGGTCACGGTAAACCTGATCTGCGTACCCTGGGAACCATAGATGCGCACCGAGAGGGGATCGGCCAACAGGTCCGGACGATACCCGACGGTATACTCTCTGATTTCATCGATATATTGTGTGCCGCTGTTACTCAGAATGACGAGTTGATAAAAAATTCGGGTTCCCTCTCGATTTTTCAGCGTCAGATTGCTGCGCCATATGCCTTCTGATTGTCTGGATAGATAGATACGCGTAAAGTCGTTTTTATTGAGCGACCATTGTATATAGGCTGAATTGATGCCTCCCAGCGGATCGAACTGGTCTTCATCGAACTGGGCGACGAAATAGACGTTATCCTGATGTTTGGGAGCCGTGGGGTCCAGAAGCGCCTGCGCGCTGCCGTGGGCATTCACGGTAATCTCCGCAGCCGTGCAGCCATCGGAATAGCTGTTATTGGCATAGGCGCGAATGATGCCCTTGCCGCTGCCTTCCGGCCACAACCCAAGATTTTCAGAATTGAACGTGTAGAGATCGCTGCTGAATCGCCCGTTTTGCAGCGGCACTTCCTTGTCGACGATGAGGGAATCGATCTGGTTGTAGAGACCGACTCGCACGCTGCCGTCGGAGAACGACAGGCATTGACCTTGCACCTGGAGGGTTGTGCCGTCGGTATAATCGGTCTGCGGCATCTCGATCTGCACGGTATTTTCAGCCATATAAAAATTCATCGCCGGGTCGCCCAGCAGGAGAAAATGTTTGACGGTATCCCAATAGCCGTTGGTCATGCTGATGAGCACGATTTTCGACAGGGTGGTAATTTCGCCCATTTTTCGCGCTCCCTGTTCGAACAGTACTTTAAACAGGGCGATATTGAGATAATGATCGCCCAAAAGCGAGGCTCTTGCGACCGAACCGAAATGCGCCACAATGCCTTTGTTTTCGGTTCTGAGCAGGGCTTCGCTCAACGACTCGCGCTCGTCATCATCGAAATGCCCGACGAAACAGGTCAGGCTCAGGATGACGGGATATTTATCCTTGTTGGTGAGCCGCTTGACATCTTCAGTCAGGAACAGCTGATCATCGAAATAGACGCCACCGCCGCCATGGCCGATAAAGTTCAACAGGGTCTGGCCCTGATTGATCAGACTGGCCATGGATTCGGTGCTGCCGAAATAGCGCGAATTGGGATTGGTCGACAGTCTATTGGTGACAAAACGCCTGGGCGTGTATTTTTGATAGAGTTCTTCGGCATCCGTTTCAAACTGCGAGCCGTTGGCATAGACCAGCGCCAGATTACGACGCCATTCCGATACTGTCGACTTTTGTTCATAGTCCAGTGTTTTTTGGATCAGATTTTGCGCCTCCTGCGCGGTATTGGCCGGCAATCGGCCGATATACATATCGGGCAAAATATCGGTGCCGTTAACCGCAACCAGCGCATTATCGGATGAAGTGGCGCCGAAAGAACCGGTGAAGACCATCATGGCCGGCACGAACGAAGGCGTACCCAATATCCGGGCAACTTTTTTGTCCATATTATGGGTTGTATCGCCGAATAACAGGATATAGAGCGGAGCGGGCTTGCTCCAGTTATGATAGGCATAGTGCAAAAAGGAGCGAATGGCGCGAGGATCGTAGATGCCGTGATTGAATTCGTCATAGATATCCTGGATATCCACCACGGCCGTGCGCAGACCCTGTTGATAGCGAAAGTCGGCCAGTTGTCGGGCCTGTTGATAAAAATTGCGATGGGTAATCACGATATAGTCCGCACTGTTACTGCGATCGCGCAGGGTGGACGGCGTATCCAGCACAAGGCTGCTTACATGATTAAGCCGGTTGTTTCCGACGGCATAAAAGCTGGTCTGAACAGCGGATATGAAACTGAAATGGCACGAATAGGTATCGCCGTTTCGTTTGACGACAGGATCCGAGATGATTTGTCCTTCTTCGGTAAAGAGATAAATTTTTTCGCTGCTGAAACCGTCGATGCGCACATTCACGCGCTCCGGCGCCTCGAGGATGAAGCGAAGCGAGTCGTTGCGGGCGATGAGCTGCCCTTCATACTCGATTTCCAGCCAATCAAGCAACACGCGATCTACATTGACGCCTGGCAAATCCATCGGAGTCACCATCTTGAGGATGTTCTGGTCGGGGCGAATGGCGACGGTGCGAAATTGCGAATCGTATATCGCGGCATTCTGGTTATCCCAGACCAGGCTGCCCAGGGCCTCATCATTGAAATAGAATTGCACATGATGATCCGGAGATACCGGCAAATAAGTGGAGCCGCGAAAACCGGCTCGCAGACGCAGGGGTTTATCGCTGCGCGCATTAGTTACAGGCAGGGTAACCGAGTATTCCGAGTCATTCACCAGTTCCCACCAATACCATGGATCGATTTCATCCTCTGCAATGGAGAGAAACCGTTCGAATTTGGAGGTTTCTTTCTCCAGGTGCAGGAACATCGGGCTGGAGCGGACGGTGTCGGGATTACCGGCGTCGCCGGCGCCGGACAGGCGGGCAAAACGCGCACCCGGGCCGTCGTTCCAGCTCAGCCAGTAGGCATTGGTATCCGAATAAGGAGAGAAGTAACTTTTATCGCCGGGGTTATGCTGCCCGATAAAAATGATGCGGTCGCTTTGATCAAAGCTGCCATCACCGCCTCCTTCGACCAGAATCGGCACACTGTTGCCGCGATTGGTCATGGAGAGGGTTGCCGGCAGGATGGCCTGCAGGTCCACACCCGCGGCTTCGAGCTCACTGCCGGTTATGGCGTATACGCCGTCGCCTCCCACACCGATGCGTAGTTGTGCAGCAGCGGTCGTCACCTCTTTTTGCAGTACCGTTTCCGACGGCGCCGATGCGCGCCAGATACGGCTCTGGGAATAATTGATCAGACTTGCCTTGAATACCTCTTCAAAGGCCGTATCCGCATCCAACTCAGTATTTGCGCGATACAGCGTACTGGGCGCTGCAGCGCTCCGACCGGTAAAATCGATGCGCAGTCGCAATTTTCGAGTTATTTGCACGGCGCCCTGGGCGGTAAAATACCGCACCGGATAGAGCCCGATCTGCAGAATTCGTTGATTGCGCAGGAAACCGCACAGGCCCGGTTCAACTGCGGCCTGCGGATAAACATCCTGCATGGCGTCGAGCGGTAACACCGGTTCGGTACGAGGTTCCCACGGCGGCCACTCGACCAGAGAAACCGGTCCGATCACTTTGCTAAAAGTTTCCTCATTGAGTACCCTCACCTGCGCCTCCCCTTCAGGCGGGATTCCCAGAATCATGGCGGTTGCGGGCAATTTGGGCAGGTTTTCCCGGTCCGTGTAGCTGCACCCGGGCATGCTGATATCCGTCACCCAGCCGGCGGCCGTTTTCTTCTGTACCATCACGACCGAATCAAAAGTCACATCTATAATCATATACCCGTCGTTCGCCTCTATCACCGAACATTCATAAGGCGTTGTCGTTTCTGCCGACAGCGGAACGACGCTGAGGCATAATCCTATTATTTGCAGATAGAGTATCCGCTTCATCCTAGCTCCTCGTTCTTCAGTAAAATGACCATCCGCAAAATTAGCCGGAGGTTGTTATGCTCTTTTTTATTTTCGATCCGTTCCACAGGTTGACGGCGCCGTAAGCCGCTGCCATGATGAAAAACTGATCCAGCGGCAGCCTGAATCGCACTTTTACAATCATTACAGCATGAATGGCGGTAAATGCGATCGCCATCCACAGACAGAGCAGCATTAAAGTTCTGGACGCACCTTCCGCCCTGCGAAACCCTAAAATGGCCAGTATAAGAACCGGCGCAAAACTGAGCCAACCGATCAAACGGACGACCGCACCGTTGCCGATGTAAGAAGCCGTGACCGGTGAGGGGTCCAAACGCCAAAAATAGACCGCCTTGACCAGCGTCCGGCGGCAAAATTCAACCGGGGCCTGTTTGATGTAGCGCCAGGCCTCCTGCATAAAAATGGCATCCTGTTTCCTTTCTTCGCCGGCGCGTATTAATCGTTGCTGCAGTTCATCGGGTGTGGGCACGGAACTTGGATTGTTGATATCGGTTCCCGGATTATTACCCAGCCAAAAATTATAGCCTCCGTTGCTGGCAAGATTAATTATGCCCACGCTCTGATTATTGCGAACCATCCAGGGCACGGTAACCATCAAAAAAGCAATCACAAAGAGCGCCGGGCTCAGGGCGGCGCGCGGCCGGCGGAAACTGTTTCTTAGTTGCCACAATATCAGGACAAATGCCAGGACGACGGCGGTTGAGACGGTCAAAGCGGCCACGCCCCATACAAACCCGGATACCATTAAATAATTGTTATTATTAGTGCTTAATGCCTTATAATACAACCACATCCCGAACAGGACCAAAGCACAAAACAAACCTGTCGCCAAAATTGTGCCAGGAAGATAAATAAAATAGGGATAAATGGAAAACCCCACCATGGCCAGCAGCGCGGTTCGATAATCGAACAGTTGCCCGGTCATGATGCCGGCTAATAGTATGGTTAGCACACTGATGAACACCTGCAACAGACGGATATGCAGGAGCGTTTCCCCGCCCAGCAGACGCGTGACTGCTAACAGGAGCGGGTAGCCGGGCGGTTTAATGGCTGTCGGCTTGCCATCTTTTAAAACATATCCTTTACCGGAGGCCACATTTTCGGCAATGTGTAAATTGTTTTCTTCATCGCTCCACTGAACATGCTCCGGAAGTTGAAAAATAAAAAAAAGACGCAACAGCGCAGCAATGAGCAGGATGCAGGCCGGCGTCCCATAATATCGTATTTTATTCTTGTTATTCAACATAACGAAACAATCCATGGTCTATGGTTCCGACATACAATATATTTCGGTTGCCCGGCGCAAGACAAAAAGTAGTTAAGACGACCTCTTCGATGGGTGTGCCGACCAGTGTCCACGAGGCGCCGGCATCCTCACTGCGATAGACTTTGCCGTTTTCCATCGCCATATAAAAGCGGTCGGTTTTATTGGGATCAATGGCAAAACCAATACATTTCTGCCAGTTAAGATCATCGAAGCGGCTGCTCCATTGGGCGCCCTGATCATCGGATTGATAGACAAAGCCGCCGGCTGAAGCTGCATACAGGCGATCCGGGGAGCCGGGATCGCAGACAAATTGGATGGCGCAATCGGATGCGCCGGGAGAACCTCGCACACCGGTGTTAGCCGTATCCCACGTTAATCCGCCGTCTGCAGATCGCAAAAAACCGTATAAAAAAACGCCCATCAACATTACCCTGGTGTTGCCGGGCATGGTGCAAATGGCATAGACGCGCCGCCCACCCTGCCACCGTTTGCGCCAGGTTTTGCCGCCGTCGGGACTCTGGTAAAGGCCTTCGGAACTGCCGACCCAGAGAGTGTCCGGGCCACCGGGCACCTGGTAGATGGAGCCAATCAGATTGGAAACATTAGGAATAGACTGCCATGTCGCCCCTCCGTCTTCACTCCGGTAAACACCTTTACCCCAGGTGCCGCAATACACCACATCCGGCTGCATAGCATGAATTAGGATGGCTTTGATATCGTGATTTTGCAGACCGTCATTGCGCTGCGTCCATGTATCGCCGCTATCCTCCGTTTTGAAAACACCTTCGATGGTGCCGACGTAGAGGGTGAAAGGCCGCAGTGGATGCGCGGTAAGGCACTGGATGGTGTTGCCGATCAATTCATCGCAGACTGAGGTCCATTGCGGCTCTTCCGGCCTGGGATCGGTGCTCTTATCATTACACCGAACAAAAATCAGGAGCATGCAAAGAGCGACGCAGCACATGGAAATCTTGAGATATATAAAGGCCCTGTTGAGCATTTTATCCATAATAGTCAATTTCACCCTTGGTCCAATTTTTAACGTACGATTGTTTTTCGATCACACACCATTCTCAGTAAAAAGGATTTATTCGATCAGGGTCACCGGTCGATCGAATTGAATTCGGCGCAAAGATGCCTGTATCTGCTGGTCGATCTCCCGTTCCAGCTCGCTGGGTGTCGGTCTGTTAAATACTCTGGCATAAGCGGCCAACAACGGCGGGCTGGTATGCTTCCATGATAACTGATTCACAATGCGTTGCCGACCGTATTCGCCCATTTTTCGTCGCGCTTCCGGATCGTCCAGTAACCGGGATATTTTTTCGGCAAAGATGCGCACATCATTCGGCTTTACGTAAACGGCTGCCATGCGCGCGGAATAATGAATTTCCTTCAGGTCAAAAGTAACGATGGGCCTGGCAAATGCCATATATTC
>JAFGSU010000015.1 GCA_016934435.1 Candidatus Zhuqueibacterota bacterium
ATGGTGAGATAGGCATTGACGGCGCCGCCGAGTTTGGGAATCAGGTAGGCAAAGCTGACCATGGCCCCGCCGGCCAGCAGCGTCATGATGCGGGCGATGCGCAGGGCGTCGCGATCCGTGGCCCGGCGGCGCAGCAGGTTTTTATAGATATCGCTGGCGAATATAGTTGCCACCCCGTTGAGATTGGCTGATATGGTGGAAAGATGAGATGAAATCAACCCGCAAACCACAAATCCCAATATAACATTGGGCAATAAATTAGCCAGGAGCATAGGCATGGCCATATCGGCCTGTTCGATGCCGGGATGGATCAGGCGCGCAGCCAGTCCCGGCAGATTCCACAACAGCGCGAACGGCGTGGTGACGATACCCGCCAGCACCAGACCGCGGGCCACGGTTTTGGTATTCTCGGCGCCAAAAGCGCGCTGCAGCAATCCCTGGTCAACGCAGGACCATTCAATGCCCAGCAGAAAAATCGCCAGGATGAATTTCCAGTTATACGTGCCGGTCATCGGTACGAGGTTCAAAGCCTCAGCAGGTAATTTTGCGCTCAAGCCCGGCCACCAGCCGATCTGGCTCATGGCCAGCGGCAGGACAATTAACGCGCCCGCCAGCATAAAGATGAATTGCATCAGATCGGTAAAAGCGACCGACCACATGCCGCCCAGGGTAGTATAAATAATGGCGATGAGGGAAAACAGCAGCACCCAGAATGTAAAAGAATAAAAACCGGTGATGGGCTGTGCGGCGATGGCGGCAGTATAGGATATGACGCCCAGCCAGAAAGCGAGACGAATAACCCAGATGGCGGCCACGAATGTGCGCACGCCACGACTGTAGCGCATCTCCAGGAATTCCGGTATCGTACGAATGCGCAGGCGCCGCAGAATCGGTAAGACGAACAAGCCGGAGAACACCAGCGCCATATTACCGGTCCAGGTCTGCCATAAAATGGATATCCCCTGTTTATAGGCGATACCCGCCTGACCGATAAAACTGTACAGATTGACATTGGTGGCGGTTATAACCGCGGCGAGAATAAAGGGGGTTAGTTTACGACCGGCGACGAAAAAATCGTCCGCACTCCCCACCCATCGATAGAACATGGCACCGACGTAAAACGTCAGCGCTAAAAAGCCAAAGACGATGAAATAATCCAGACCGTTCAAGCAGACTCCTGTTGAATGAAATCAGGGTTATTCCGGTTGTTTTTTACGATCCGCCAGCAATTTCCTGATTTCTTTCACCGGCACATAAATCCAAACGACCAGTATGACAAATCCAACAAGCCATATACTCCAGGTGACATAATCAAATGGCATATTTAGCCCTCACGGATTTTCTGAAGCCTCTCAGACAATTTTAACGACGACGATGGTTTGATCATCGGATTGGCTTTTATTTTTCGAGAATAGCCGCACAGCCTCACTGACTCCCCGGCAAATGGCAG
This sequence comes from Candidatus Zhuqueibacterota bacterium, assembly GCA_016934435.1. Taxonomy (GTDB): domain Bacteria; phylum Zhuqueibacterota; class Zhuqueibacteria; order Residuimicrobiales; family Residuimicrobiaceae; genus JAFGSU01. The sequence goes on from JAFGSU010000015.1 coordinate 1,451, forward strand.
GGGCCTGTTCTCTGGCCGCACTTTTCACGATACGTGTCAGATTATCTTCGCCGAACTCGTCGCCGTTTTTATTTTTGGCTTCGGTGACGCCATCGGTTACAAAGACGAACACATCGCCGCGCCGGAATGACACTTTTTTTTCTTCCAGTTCAGAGGCAAAGCTCTCGCTGGTATCCAACCCAAAGCCGATGCCTTTCGGCGTGATATAATCGACGCTGGAGGTCGCCGCATTGTAATGGAACAACGGCAGGTGCCCGGCTCGGGTGACGATCAGATGTTTTGTAACCATATCAATGCGAGCGCCCAGGGCAGTGATAAAATATTGCTTTTCAAGATCCTTTGTCAGGATTTCATTGGTGCGAATAAATAAATCCCGCGGCGACAAACGGAAACCGTGCAGAGAACGTAGGATGCCTTGCATCTTTGACATGTATAAAGCCGCGGAAATCCCCTTACCCGAGACGTCGCCCACCACAACCGTCAGATCACCCTCATTTCCGTTCAAATAATCAAAATAATCGCCGCCGACCTCTGCGGCCGGGATGGAAGTGCCTGCGATATCGAGTCCCGCTATCTGGGGGGTGGTTTGCGGCAACGACGACACCTGGATGCGCCGGGCTATCTCGAGCTCATGGCGAAAGCGTTCCTGTCGCGACAACTCCTCGTATAAAAAATAATTCTCAATGGCCACCACAGCCTGCCGCGAAGCTACTACTAAAAGCTCCAGATCCTCTTCATGATAGGGCGTTTCAGCCAATTTCTCACCCACAAAAATGGCGCCCAGAATTTTATCCCCTGATCGCAAGGGCACAATAAATGACAGATTGTGCGGACGCACAAGTTCCTTATCGCCGGGCGATAAATAATCGACACGAAAACGCTCCTGATCGGGCGATGAAGCGCATAACGCAAGAAAACGGGGTGTAAAGGCTGAGGCAAATTCCTGCCAGGCGGCAGTATCCATCCCAACGGCAACCGTCATGGGCATCTGTTCGGAATTGCGTATCAGGATCACGCCGACTCGTTTCAGGCGCATGACGTCCCGAAGATATAAAATCAGGTTGTGCGCCAATTCACTCAAGTCCGATTTTGCCGCCAGCACTTCCGCCAGATCGTGGGAAGCCCGTCGATAATCATACACCATACGATAGAATTTTCGGTTGAGAGATTTACGACCGACCCTGTATATTTTCCTTAAAAACACCGAGGCGCCGATTACCAGGATCATGATCAAGCCTTTTTCCACCAGTATCTTCTCATCAATGGAAAGCGGCACATCCATGACTTCCAGAGAGCTGTTGGTGATGGTTAATTGGGGCAAATTCACATCAATCCGCAATAATAGCACAAAGGCGGCAACCCAGACGGCGATGATGCAACAGAGCCATAAGGTGGTAATCAGGTTGTATTGTATATTCCGTCGGATGCGCAAATCCATATTCAGCAGTCGATACCGGCCGATGGTATAGAGATGGGTCAGCGGGATAGCGATCAGAGGCAGCCCCATGTATCCGATATACGATCTGTCTACCTTATAACCGGCG
>JAFGSU010000174.1 GCA_016934435.1 Candidatus Zhuqueibacterota bacterium
CATCAGCGAGGCGGAAATCGATACCTCCGTGGCGCGGCTGTTCACCGCCCGCATGCGACTCGGGATGTTCGATCCGCCGGAGAGCGTTGCCTACACATCCATTCCCTACAGTGAAAACGACTCGCGCGAGCACGACCGGCTGGCATTGGAGGCAGCGCGGGCTTGTATGGTACTCTTAAAAAATGACGACAACACCCTGCCGTTAAGCAAGAATCTGAAAACCGTTGCGGTGATCGGCCCCAATGCCGACGATGTGGAGGTGCTGCTGGGCAATTATAACGGCACCCCTTCAAATCCGGTCACGCCGCTGCAGGGGATTCGCGATAAATTAGGCGCCGACAGAATCCTCTACGCTCCGGGCTGTCACTGGGCCGAGAACATGCCGGCGTTGAGCGTCGTGCCCGCTGAGGTGTTTTTCACCGATGCAGGGGAATTTCGGCAACACGGATTGAATGCGGCGTACTATGACAACCGCGATTTTGCCGGAAAACCGCTGTTCACCCGCATCGATGCAGCCATCGATTTTGATTGGCAGGGGGCGAGTCCCGATCCGCGCATGGACGGAGACAATTTTGCCGTGCGCTGGAGCGGCGTGCTGATCCCGCCTCTAACAGGTGACTATGAGTTGGGTGGATACGGATTTAATGGTTTTCGTATTTTCCTGCAGGACACTTTATTGTTGACGTTTAACGGCAATCATCATCCGAACAAAAAATACAAGAATGTGCATCTCGAGAAAGACAGGCCGTATCGGCTCAAGGTCGAATTTTTCGAGCGTTCGGGTGATGCGCATATGCAGTTGATCTGGTCGATGCCGGGACAAAAGCTGGAAGAAGAGGCGATGCAAACGGCAAAACGCGCGGACGCCATTATTCTGTTTTTGGGATTATCGCCGCGACTGGAGGGCGAGGAAATGAACGTGCCGGTGGCCGGATTCAAAGGCGGTGACCGCTTAGACCTTGGATTGCCGCGGGTTCAGGAGCAACTCATGCAAAAAATCGTCGCCCTGGGCAAACCGGTGGCGCTGGTTCTGCTCAGCGGCAGCGCCGTAGCCGTCAACTGGGCGGATGAACATGTGCCGGCTATTTTGCAGGCCTGGTATCCGGGGCAGCGCGCCGGCACGGCGATTGCGGACGTGCTGTTCGGCGATTACAACCCCGGCGGCCGGTTGCCGGTGACGGTGTATAAATCGGCAAAGGATTTACCGCCCTTCGAACACTATGCCATGCAGGGCCGCACCTATCGTTATTTCAACAGTGAGCCGCTCTACAGCTTTGGTTATGGGCTGAGTTATACACTATTCGCTTATTCAGATTTGAAATTGGGGAAAAGAGAGATCACGCCCGGCGACTCGCTGCGATTCGAGATCACTGTTCGCAATAGCGGCGAAAGAGCGGGCGATGAAGTGGTGCAGGTGTACGTCACGGATGAGGAATCGTCCGTGCCCGTGCCCATCCGTTCGTTGGCCGGATTTCGACGCGTCCATTTACAGCCGGGTGAAAAGACAACGCTGCAGTTCATGCTAACACCGCGACAGATGTCGGTCATCGATGCTGATATGAAGCGGGTACTGGAGCCGGGATGGTTCACGCTATTAGTGGGCGGCGGCCAGGCGGATACGACCAATAGGCAGAAACAATTTTCCACCGGCGCTGTGACGACGCGATTCCAGGTTGTCGGGAAATAAACTTACATCCAATAACGAAACGGATGGACCTCGAACTGTGAGGAGAGGTCGCATTCGAGTATCAGGCATCTAACTTGTAAGGAGGTTATCATGCCAAGACTATCAGCACCCAAAAAACTCACCTGGTTGATTTCGGTCATCCTTGCGGTCGTCAGCATTGTGGCCTGGTTTGTGCCGTTAGGCATTGTCACCACCTATGCCTTCTGGCTGCTATTCATCGGATTTCTCCTGCTCTTTTTAGGCACTACGGTGAAGGGATTCTAAGCCAGGCCAAAGCTGTCTGTCTTAAAATTTGAAGGGGGATTGGGGGGAGAGGAGGATTTTTTTGTCTCTCTCAGAATTTGTAACGATTAGCTGGAATAATTCCATCCATGTGGCTTTTCACAATTAGGAGGGGGAAAATAGAGATCAATCCAACCGTGCTCCAGCCCAACAGCAAAATCACCAGGATCAAACGATTTTCGCGATTATAGCCCGTCAGAATCAAACCCATTGATGAAAATTCGGCTATAGCCCTCCTATCGGCAATTTCTCCATCGAGGGTGTCCAAAAAGTACGATAATAGCAGTCCATTGCGCGCGCATGCATCCGCTCGGGTGAAAATAATGAGGCGCTATAATATGCCAAAAAAGATCCTGAACAGATCCCTGCCGTATAGTGGTTATTTCACTGAAAACCGCTCCGCTCCCAGTACCTTCCCCTTCCGATCCTGTATTTCCACGCGCCATTCCCCTGCAATCACATTCTTATGACTCCAGGTGCGCATGGTCGGATATTTAACAGCCAAAGGCACGGTCGCCATTTTCTCTTCTCCCATAAACCAGACATGGTAGATAGTATCGGGCAACTGAGTGCAGCCGACTTTGCTCCAGCAGAACACCTTGCCGATGTCGGCGGAAAATTCTTTGCTCTCCTCCACCGGTTCGCGTTCTTCCACATTGGTGGCGGTTACCATCTTTACAACATAACACGAGTCCGCCGATTGCGCCATGACGGCAAGCTGACAGATACCCAAAAATAAAACAGTCATACAGATTTTTTTCATGCGGATTTCCCTTTCGATTTTGATGAATTACCGCGGAGGTCGCATAAAAACATCAGAATCAACATTTTTATTCGCCTCCGCCCTATGTTTTATCCGGTATGTAAGAGTGCCTCCAACGCCAACGCCGCGGTTTATGGAATTAAAAAAATCAAAATGATTGAATAAAAACGCCTGCGCTGTTGTTACTCTTATTGTACAAAAAAAATATTTCTCCAACAAGGAAAATTTTAACCTTTGGGAAAGGGAAACAAAACATGAATAGCCTCAGGTATAGCTTCATTTTCGTCAGTGCCATCATAATTCTTTTTTCTGTTTTTAATCGATCAGATGCTGTGGACACACAAAAGGAGGATAAAGTGGCAAGCATTTATGATTTCATCATGAACGACATCGACGGCAATCCCGTCAGTTTGGAAACCTTTCGCGGCAAGGTAGTCATGATCGTCAACGTGGCCAGCAAATGCGGATTCACCAAACAATACGCCGGTTTGGAAGAATTATTCAAGAGCTACCAGGACAGCGGATTTGTCGTCCTCGGTTTTCCGGCCAATAATTTTCTCGGACAGGAGCCGGGCACCAATGAAGAGATAAAAAATTTCTGCACGCTCAATTACGGCGTCACCTTTCCGATGTTCGCCAAAATTTCAGTCAAGGGCAAGGATCAGCATCCTTTATATAAATATCTGACAGAAAAATCGACCAATCCCGAATTCTCCGGCGATATCAGCTGGAATTTCAACAAGTTTTTAATCGATCGCCAGGGAAAAATCATCGCTCGATTCGGAAGCCGCACAAAACCGGAAGATGACAAAGTCATCGCGGTGATCCAAAATGCGCTCAAATGAGTTTATATACAAAGAGGGTAGCACTTTCGATAGACCAATTTTATTTTTCTAACCTTTCCGAAGCTTTTTAGATTGTGGGAAAACGCAATAAAAATTCACACGCAAAGCACGCAAAGAACTGAGTTTGTGTTTTCTCTGTTCGTGCCGCTCTGCAATGGGACATAAGCATTTAGCCGGCTCATTTGCGGAACTGGTCGCGGAGCGTCAGGGTAAGCGTTCAACTGCCGGAGCGGAGGAACGAGATTAAACAAGTCAGAATTCATAGCGTCTTTGCGTTAGATTTTGATTTTTAACGCCAAGACGCGAGCTACATTCATGGCGTCTCCGCAGATTTTTTTACCCGCATGCACGGTTTTTTTTATTTCATTAATCCTCAATTTTCAATATATTGTTTCATTGATTCGGTGTCCGCAAGTCATGAGATAATACTGCGGCTGGCATAGGTTCTGTTCACGTATCAGCACTGAATTTAGATAGTGAAAATAAAGGATTGCTCCATCACACAGTAAAGGAATCGCATGCGATATATTAAGATCTACCGTTGGCTGATTGCCCTCGCCTTGATTTTGACCTTTTCCTGCGCACCGCGCCTGGTCAAGGAAAAGCCCAGATATGACTATAGCAAAATGGACAAGGCGACCGTCAAAGCGCACAAAAAAGTAGAGAAATTCCTCGAGTCCTGTATTGAAAGCAAACAGCCGGTGCGCCTCTCCCCCGCTGTTCGCATCGATAGCCTCAAACTGGACCAGGAGCTGAAAAGCCTCGAAATCTATTTCAATCGACCCTTTTCGTATCCGGCCTATCGGCCTGATCATGTCGATGCGCTCCATGAAATCCTGCGCGAGGAACTGGGCGGCAAATATAAAAAATACGCCGTTCAGATGTATTCTGTTGGCCAGCCGCTGCATCAGCTCATACCCAACGTTTTTCGAACCGACAGCAGCGATTATGACTTGGACCGGATGCCCAAACTGCCGGTGCGACGGCCGACGCCCTTGATCAGGCGAATCAGCCGCCCCTATCGACCCGAAAAAGGATTGTTGAACCGCGTCATCGATGTGCGGCCCAGTCACGGCTGGTACTATAATCAGGCCATCGATCGCTGGGAGTGGCAGCGGCCGCGCCTGTTTCAGACCGTCGAGGATTTGCTGCCTTATTCCTTCATCGTGCCTTATTTGCTGCCCATGCTGGAGAATGCCGGCGCCATCGTCTTTCTGCCGCGCGAGCGAGACATCCAGACCCATGAAGTCATTGTGGATGAGGATATGCCCAACGCCGAACGGGAGATGCGCCTGCTCGGCAACATCCAGTATGAAGTTAAAAGCCTCACAGACAGTGCAGCGCTGGGTTATTCCATCTACCGGGAGAGTTATAACGACTCTTCTCGCGGCTGGGGAAACGGCATCGGTCGCGGTTTCACGCCCGGTCTGGCTCCTTACCCGGTCAATCTTAATCCCTTTGAACAGGGTAGCCACCGGGTGGTGGCGACGGAATCGGCGCCCTCGGCGCAGGCGGCTTATATTCCGTACATTCCGGAAACCGGTGAATACGCGGTTTATATTTCCTACCATTCCTATCCGGGCAGCTGCAGCGAGGTGCATTATACGGTTTATCATGCCGGCGGACAAAGCGAATTTCTCATCAACCAGCAAATCGGCGGCGGCACCTGGATCTATTTAGGCACCTTTAAATTTTTCCAGGGCCAGGCGGCCGAATCCGGACAGGTGATCGTCAGCAATGAAAGCTGGACGCCGGGACAACTGGTCTCCACCGATGCCGTCCGGTTCGGCGGCGGCATGGGGGATATTTTGCGCAACGGCAGCACCAGCGGTCGACCGCGATTTGTCGAAGGCAGCAAGTACTACCTGCAGTACGCCGGCATGCCCGATACGCTTATCTATAACCTGAATGACGACCAGAATGATTACAAGGATGATTACAACAGCCGCAGCGAATACGTCAATTACCTGTACGGCGCGCCGTTCGGGCCGCAGAAAAACCGCCAGGTCAAAGGCCTGGGTATTCCCTTTGATCTATCGCTGGCCTTTCATACCGATGCCGGCATCACGCACAACGATACCACCATCGGTACTCTGGCCATCTACAGCTCCCTGGGTTCAGACACGCTGTTCGTCTTTCCGGACAGCATGTCGCGCATGGCCAATCGCGATTGGGCGGATGTATTGCAAACCCAGATCGTCGAAGACCTGCGGCAAAAATACGATCCCGCCTGGAATCGCCGACATGTGATGGATGCGCTCTACAGCGAATCGGTGCGGCCCAATGTGCCGACCATGCTGCTCGAACTGCTGTCGCATCAAAATTTTCACGATATGAAATTCGCGCTGGATCCGCGCTTTCGTTTTGATGTGGCGCGCGCCATTTACAAGGGCATGCTCAAGTATATCGCCTTTCAGAACCGCAGCGACTATGTCGTGCAGCCGCTGCCGGTGGATCATCTGCAGGCGCAGTTCACGGGTCAGTCGACAGTAACCCTCAAATGGTGGGCGCACATCGATTCGCTGGAAGCAACCGCAGCGCCGGACAGGTATCTGGTTTATACGCGTATCAACGACGGCGGTTTTGATAACGGTCAGGTGAGCGATTCGACGGAGATTACACTTTCAGAATTACTTCCCGGCGTCATCTACAGTTATAAAGTCACTGCGGTGAACGATGGCGGCGAAAGCATGCCGTCGGAAATCCTCTCGGTCTGCTGGCAAGGCAGCGGTGAAAATCCCGTGCTCATCGTCAACGGCTTTGACCGCATCTGCGCCCCGGCCTGGATCGACGGCGAACATTTCTCCGGATTTACCGATTTCATCGATCAGGGGGTGCCGGATCGATATACGTTCAATTATACCGGCCGACAGATCGATTTTACTCCCACTTCGCCGTACCGCAGTAACGACGCCCCGGGCCATGGCGCCAGTCAGGCGCCATACGAAACCCGCATCATCGCCGGCAACACCTTTGATTATCCCTATGCGCACGGCGTCTCCATCGCCAATGCCGGGTACTCGTTCGTCTCCTGCAGCGACGAGGCAGTGATGGACGGTGATGTGGATTTGACCCAATACCGCTACCTTGATTTGATTTTAGGCGAGGAGAAGGAGACGAGATGGCCGACCGCAGCCGGCGATTCGCTGCACGGTCTCTCTTTCAAAGCCATTCCGGCGGCGATGCAGGAACACCTAACGCGGTTTCTACAAACCGGAGGCGGCCTGTTTATATCCGGCTCGTATATCGGCAGCGACCTGTGTGCCAATAAAAAGGCGGACCATCCCGATTTCGCCTTTGCAGTGAAATCGTTGCGGTTCACCCGGGCGGCCAGTCATGCCTGCGCCACAGGGGAGGTTTTCGCCACAAACGCGGGATTTATGCCCCAAGGCAACAGGCTTACGTTCAATACGCAGGCCAATAAATATATTTATTCTGTTGAAGCGCCGGATGCCATCGATCCCATCATGGGGTCGCGCGCGATTTTGCGCTATCAGGAGAATCAATTCTGTGCAGCCACGGCGTATAAAAAAAGTTATACGGTGGTGGCTTTTGGTTTCCCGTTTGAAACCATTTTAACCCAGGAAGCGCGCGATCAGGTGATGGCGGCGGTGCTGGCATTTTTACAGCGGGATACGGCGGAATAGTGCAAACAAAGGAATTCTTTTATAAAAACCAGACCCCTTGTCATTCTGCAAGAATCCATTGTAGGTAGCCAGCCAGATTAGCCGACAAGCCTTCGGATCGCTAACCACAATAGATGCTTGCAGCATG
>JAFGSU010000175.1 GCA_016934435.1 Candidatus Zhuqueibacterota bacterium
CGCCCATGGTCGGCACGTTTTACCGCGCCCCCGCCCCGGATGCCGACCCCTATGTGCGCGAAGGGGATATTATCTCTCCGGGCAAGGTACTCTGCATCATCGAAGCCATGAAATTGATGAATGAAATCGAAGCGGAGATCAGCGGTAAAATTACCAAAATTTTAGTTGAAAATGCAAAGCCGGTGGAATACAACCAGCCTCTGTTTTTAGTGGATGTCAGTTGAGCGCGCAAGCACGATGCATAGAAGACATTCGGCCGCCTGCTGCATCTTTGCTCAATACGGGCGGGATTGCGGTCTCTTTACAATCATTTTGGGTTGGACTGGGAAGGCGAAATGGGAAAATAACTGAAAAGGTAAGCATTGTTTAAAAAAATTCTCATAGCAAACAGGGGTGAGATCGCGCTGCGCATCATTCGCGCCTGCAAAGAACTGGGTATTTCGACGGTTGCAGTGTACAGCGAGGCGGACGTTCACAGCCTGCACGTCCGGTTCGCGGACGAGGCGGTCTGTATCGGCGCGCCGCCGAGCCATAAGAGTTATTTAAACATACCGCATATTATCAGCGCGGCGGAGATCACCAATGCCGATGCCATCCATCCCGGATACGGCTTTATGGCCGAGAACGCGCATTTTGCGGAAATTTGCCGTTCCTGCGGTATCCAATTTATCGGTCCCACACCGGAAGTCATCACCCAGATGGGCGACAAGGCGGTGGCCAAAGATACCATGCGCGATGCCGGTGTGCCGGTGATTCCCGGTTCGGAAGGTGTGGTGGCAAACAGCAAGCAGGCTCTGGAGATAGCCGCCCGGATCGGATATCCTGTGATTATCAAAGCCGTGGCCGGCGGCGGCGGCCGCGGTATGCGCGTGGTGCGTGTACCCGAGAATCTACCCAACGCTTTCAGCGCCGCCACGACCGAGGCCCAGGCCGCGTTCAGTAATCCGGATTTATATCTGGAGAAATATTTTGAAAATCCCCGCCACATAGAGGTGCAGATTTTAGGCGACTCGCACGGCAACGTCATCGCGCTCGGTGAACGCGAATGTTCCATCCAGCGCAAACATCAAAAACTCATCGAAGAGTCTCCCTCTCCGGCGGTATCGGCAAAAATGCGCAAGGAGATGAGCGCGGCAGCCGTCAAAGGCGCCAAACGCGTTCGATACAACAGCGCCGGTACCATCGAATTTCTTTTGGACGAAAACGGCAAGTTCTATTTTATGGAAATGAATACCCGTATTCAGGTGGAGCACCCGGTGACGGAAATGGTGTTCGCTTTGGACCTGATCGAAGAGCAGATTCGCGTGGCGGCGGGCGGTCGGGTTCCGGTTAATTTTAAATATTACAAAATGCGCGGCCATGCCATTGAATGTCGAATCAATGCCGAAGACCCGGATAAAGAATTCCGCCCCTCGCCGGGCAAAATAACCAGTTTACATATCCCCGGCGGCCTGGGCGTGCGCGTCGATACCCACGCCTATGCGCAGTATAATATCCCGGCCAATTATGACTCGCTGATCGCCAAAATCATCTGCCATGGCGGCAACCGCGAAGAAGCCATAGTGCGTATGCAGCGCGCCCTGGATGAGTTTATCATCGAAGGCGTGGCCACCACCATCCCCATGCACAAACGCATCCTGGCGGAAGAAAATTTTCGCAAAGGACAATTCAATACAAATTATATCGGGAAATACATATTCAAAAACAATGGAGGAACATCATGAAGGTGCCTAAAGATTTACACTACACTGAAGAACACGAATGGATTTCCGTTGACGAAGGCATCGCAACCGTCGGTATTACCGATTACGCCCAGGGCGAACTGGGCGACGTGGTATTCATCGAAATGCCGACCGTGGGCACGACCGTGAAACAGATGGAACCCTTTGGTACCATCGAGGCGGTTAAAGCCGTGTCCGATCTTTTTGCGCCGATCTCGGGCGAAGTGGTTGAAATCAATGAGATGCTGGCCGATACACCCGAAACCGTCAACAAGGATCCCTATGGCGACGGCTGGATCATTAAAGTGAAACTATCCGACGAATCGGAACTGGAGAGCCTGCTGAACGCCGATGCCTATAAGGATAAAATCAGCTGACGTCGAGCGCCTTTCTCCGGGTCATCGCATGGTGGCAGATGGCCTGAATGGACTGGATGCCACCGCAATCGGCAAGAACGACCCTATCCATAAAAACAGGCTACCCATGCTCTGCATTCGCAGGAAAAATTTTTAATTTTTTATCATTCAAGGGAACATTTTTCATTTGATGGTTGTTAATTAAACGGATAGAGAACCGCGCGCTTTGTGTATACAAGGACACAAATTTTACAGAATTGAGACAGCCCTACAACATAATCGCCCCTGTCGGCGACACAAAAATAAACACTTTAAATTATAATTAATAAAGATTTAAAAGTTTATTTTTCTGCCGAAATTATGGTCGTCTATTTTGGTACGATTCTTGTATTAATCGCTTAAAGTTGAAAAAATGTCTTGAAATTTAATATTTTTGTTAATAACTTTAAACACGATATTCATTGAAACAATAGAGGAGTAAGCCTATACACCTTCGTTAAAGATTTACAAATTTTTGAATAACTATTTTTCAAAAATGGTTACACGTCGTCATACGCTTTAACGAACTTGTAAAGGCCACTCTACGTCTTTTTATATCCGAATGTTATCCGGGAGTCGCTTTGCAAGTAAGCGCGATTAACATTCGGATTTTTTATTTTATTAAATGCCATGATAGGATTTTTAAGTGTTACGTTCAGGAGGCAACATGAAATCTTTTTTTAAATTTGCGGTCGCAGCCATTTTGGTGCTTGCTACATTCGCGCCCTCTTTTGCTGTGAGCGAATCGGCTGTGCTGTTTTTGCTCATTTCCCCGGGTGCACGCCCTGCCGGTATGGGCGAAGCGTTCGTCGGACTGGCTGATGACGCGACAGCGGTTTATTACAATCCGGCCGGATTGGCTTTTCAGCGCGGCCATGAGGTCACCCTGATGCACTCCAACTGGCTGCCGCAGTTCGGAAACGACCTGTTCATCGATTTCCTCGCCTACCGGCATCATTTAGAAGGAATCGGCACGCTCGGGTTTAACGTGACCTATCTCAACCTGGGCGAGCAATTCCACACCCTGGAAGATAGTCCCGAACCGGTCGGTACTTTTATCAGCTATGAATTTGCCGTCGCCGCCACCTATGGCATGCAATTGAGCGAGAACTGGGGGGTCGGCATCGGTCTGCGCTACATCTATTCGAACCTGGCGCCCTATGGCGCCGGCTCGGAACAGGGCGATGGTCGCGCCAGCGCTTTTGCCTTTGATCTGGCCACCCTTTACAAATTCCCTTTTGCTCCGCGACTGAGCGTCGGTTTGAACCTGTCGAATATGGGACCGAAAATCACCTATATCGATGCCGCTCAGGCTGATCCGCTGCCGACCAATTTAAAGGTCGGATTCGCCTATAAACTGATCAATGATAAATACAACAAACTCACCTTCGTTGGCGATATGAACAAGATGATGGTCAACCGTCACAAAGACGGCACCTCCGATGCCTTTTATGAAGCTATTTTCAGTTCGCCGTGGGTGATTGAAATGCCCAAAACGGTCAGGGCCGGTCAGGATACCACTTATGAAAAACTTTTTAACGGTATACTCAGCGGCGGCGCCGAATACTGGTACAGCGATATGTTCGCGCTGCGCGCCGGCTATTACTGGGATGAACCCGGCAAGGTCACCTTTATCAGTCTTGGCGCCGGCATTCAGTATCACCTCTATCGTTTTGATTTCAGCTATGTATCAGCCGACGAGGGCCATCCATTAGCCAATACCATGCGGTTTTCTCTGACCATCGGTTTTTAAGCTAAATCTAAACGCTCATGTATCAAGTCCGGGCCAAAAGTCCGGACTTTTCATATAAAGCACGTCTGTCCGGCTAATCGCCTTAAAATGGGATGAAACAGAATTTGACCATGAGAATAAGAACTTGTACATTATGGCCCAATGATATTCGATATCAAACAGCGCTTTTTATTATTATCACGTTTCTTACAGCGGTTTTACCATTTGCCGGTGCACATCACCATGATGTTGCACGCCAGGCGCAAACCACCCTTCACATTCTGGCATTACGGGCTGAATTTCAGACCGACGATGTAGCCACTACCACCGGCGATGGCCGGTTTGACCTGTCGACCGGTTCCGACTATCATCTCGACCGCCCGCCGCATAACCGCCTTTATTTTCAGCAGCAACTGACGGCATTGCACAATTACTTTAGCCACATCTCGCGCGGCAAGGTGCGCATCACCGCGGACGTGTATCCGCTGGAGGATAATCAGGTCTATGTGCTGCCCAATGATATGGTTTACTACAGCGGCCGCGAGGACGAGCAACTCAAGCAAAAGGGTTGGGCTGAATTATTGCGGGATGCTCTACAGGTAGCGGCGGCGCAGGATGGCATCGATTTTGCCCAATACCAGTGCGTTGTGGTATTCCATGCCGGTGTGGGTCAGGATTTTGCCTTTGATTTTGACACCACCCCCTACGATATTCAGTCCGTTTATATCGATTTTGGTACTTTGCAGTCGGGATTGGCGCCGCAGGATACCGATTTCAAGGGCATCGAGGTGCCCGATTCTGTTTACATAACCGAAGGCATCATATTGCCGGAGACGCAGAACCAGGAGGGCTATGATCTCGGCCTGCTCGGAAGCATGACCCTGATGATGGGCAGCCGCCTGGGCATGCCGAGTCTGTTCGACACCGAGAGCGGTCGCGCGGGCATCGGTCGCTGGGGACTGATGGATCAGGGTTCCTTCAATTTTCAGGGATTTGTCCCGGCAGAACCCAGCGCCTGGGAAAAAGTCTACATGGGATGGGAAACGCCCCTCATCGTCCGTAACGGAGAGCAAATCCGTATCGGTTCTTCCTCGACCAAATCCGCCCCGCATATATTCAAAGTCCCGGTGACCGAGCACGAGTATTTTCTCATCGAGAACCGTCAGAACGACATCAATGGCGATCGCATCACCATCGGCCGCGACGAGTACGGCAGAAAAGCCGAGTTCGATTCCACCGGCCGCGTGGTGGCGCCCGCCGATATCGGCGTGCTGACGCGTATCGATGAATATGATTACGGCCTGCCCGGCTCCGGTATCCTCATCTGGCATATCGATGAACAGGTGATACAGGCCGGCCTGGCCTCCAATACCGTCAATAATAACCGCGACCACCGTGGCGTTGATCTGGTGGAGTGCGACGGCGCCCAGGATATCGGCTATGTGTATGACTTATTTGATGCGGCCTACGGCGCCGAAAATGGGGATTACTGGGACGCTTACTGGCGCGGTAATGAATCGCATAAAATCGTCAATGCCTCCGAGGATGTTTCATTTTCACCCGTTTCCATTCCGAACAGCCATACCTACACCGGCGCCAATAGCCATATTCGCATCGATACATTCAGCGAGCGCGACACCATCATGACGTTCAACGTTCATTCCGAATTCAATCAACCCGGATTCCCGCGCAGCATTGGTCACACATTTTCTGCGGGCGCGCTTTTGGCGACCTCCGCTCGGGATGGCCGCTCCGGTGTTCTGATTGGTGCAGCAAAGGATGGCGGCGTTTACGCTTATCTGGTGAACGGCGATCCCCTGTTTTCTGGAGGGCAACATTGGGTGGCGGCGGCGTCCGATTCCGTACGGCTGTCACCAGCGCTCGGCGACCTCGATGATGACGGCGTGGACGAGCTGGTGGTGGTGGATGCCGGCGGCGCCATATCGGGTTGGCGCATGGAGGATAAAGACGGAGACGCGATGCTCGATCTCTCGTTCCAGTATCAGCAAGCAATCCCTTTTTCAGCCGGTCCCATGATTTTGCGTTCGTCCAGTAGTAACGATCCGCTGATCATTCTGGGCGACGCCGATGGTCTGTGTTATTTATATGCTCCCTATTCATCGAGTCAGATTGCCTCTCTAAACCTGTCCGAAGCAGCCGTTTGCGGTCTGGCCGCCTGTTCGCAGGGCGATGTGGATTTTGTCGCTACCACCGAGGATGGCGGACTCTACGCCTGTCAGACGGAACCTGCCCTC
>JAFGSU010000176.1 GCA_016934435.1 Candidatus Zhuqueibacterota bacterium
GAATATCTTTTTAATTTTAATTATTTCTAAAAAAATGATAAGATAAGAATAAATTGACTAAAACGGTGTCGAATATTTTTGTTGACATATTTTCTTTACTTTACTATATTTAAGTGAATTATGTGCCTATTTTAATAGGTATATGCGCCCAGAGAAAGTCCTTATAATACATTGTATTCGTGCGAGTCTATGTCCTAATAATGGCTATCAATAATCTTGATAATAAAAGCATGGGATAAAAGCCGAGTCTTCCTCGTTGAATAATAAGCAAATGGAGAAACGAATTATTAAGAACGATCGAACGGATTAGAGAATAGACCAAGAACCGGTCACTCATTCGGTTTTCCCCTCTAATGTTGTCTTTCAGAATAGAGCGCTGGTGCGTCAATCGCCAGAGAGTAAAGGTATGCTCCTTAATCGCTGCAGCATACATGACATCGTAACTGAGGGTGTTCATCGGAGTGTCATAGCAAAAATTAGTGGTTTTGTTTTATAGATGCCTTCACGAAGCTATTAAATCTCGGAAATATCGCACTTGAATCTATCCTCAATCCCCACAATTTTATCATGTGGCATAATAAAATACGTCACCAATTTGATGGGACAAAGCACTATAGCTAAATGAAATTAATAAATGGGAGAATGTAATGGATTTTTTAAAGGATTTATGGGATTTTTTGAAAGAACGTAAAAAATGGTGGTTGATGCCAATCATTTTCTTGTTGTTATTATTAGGTTTTCTCATAGTTATTGGCGGCAACAGCGCCATCGCTCCATTTATTTACACGATATTTTAGCAGAAGGGTAATCAATGAATCCTGAAAAAGTATCCCAAACGATGCTAGCCCTGGTTACGGGGGCTATCTTTCTGTTTTTTTTACTTAAATTTAAATGGTTATTAATCGTTGGATTCTTGTTCGGCATTGTTGGATTGTTCATGCCCGGACTAAGTCGTACGATCTCCATCTATTGGTTTAAACTGGCCGAAATTATAGGTTCTATTGTCTCCAAAATATTTCTATCACTGATATATATAATCTTCCTATTACCGATAGCTTTGTTGTCTCGGCTCTTTCGACCGGATTTATTGCAGCTTAATCCAAAGAAAGATGGGAGTTATTATATATCGCGCAATTTTCATTTTACCAGTGAAAGCTTAAAAAAACCTTGGTAATGGTGATTATTAAAGGCACATCCATGTCGACATTTCTGTTACTTGTAAATATCTATATTTATGGCGAAGCGGTATTCTTCTTGATTAAGGCACATAATAGTGGAAAAAATTAAAGTTCTACAGCTCGTCGAGGGTTTCAATTTCGGTGGCGCTGAGACAAAATTGCTCGAATTAGTTAGACATCTTGATAAAGGCCAATTCGAGACCACGGTCATTGGTCTTGGCTTGGGAGGTGAAATATCCGACTTATTTCTTGCACTGGATTGCCGCGTATTGGTTTTTAAGCGCCAACGTACCATTGATTTTAATCTCTTACGGCGAATTCGCCGTTTTATTAGAGATGAAGGTATTGAAATTGTTATGTCCACCTTATTCTATGCTGATATCATGGCAGCACTTGCCGGCCATAAAGCCGGCGCAAAGGGGGTGTTCTGTTGGGAAACGATATCGTCACCAAAATGGTTGTCGCCACATCGATTATGGGCTTATCGATATGCGATCCGACAAGTTGATAAAGTCATTTCTGTTTCAAACGCGACGGCACAATGGTTAATTGAAAAACGTAAATTGGCTGTAGATAAAGTCATAGTGATTCCCTATGGTGTTGATATCAAAAGATTTAATCCGAAAAGAAAAAATATCCATCGCCAAGATATCGGTTGTAGTTCAGAAGATTTTATCATCGGTCAAGTATCACGTTTGAATGAACAGAAAGGGCATATCTATTTAATCGACGTCGCTTCTAAAATATTGCAACAAATTCCCAAAGCTAAATTTGTATGGATAGGCGACGGTCCATTGCGATCATCCCTTGAGAAACAGATAGTAAGTAAAGGTTTGGAAAAACATTTTATCTTTCTTGGTTTTCGCAATGATGTTGCTGACATTCTGCCGCTTTTTGATGTTTTTACTTTGCCCTCACTATATGAGGGATTACCCAATGTCGTTTTAGAAGCCATGGCCTGTGCTCTTCCGGTCATCGCAACTCCTGCGGATGGCACAAAAGAAGCAGTAATGAACGGGGAGACAGGGTTCCTTGTCGCGATGAAAAATAGTCAAGAACTTGCCGACCGTATCATCGAGTGTGAAAATAATGCTGAATTACGGCGCCAGTTGGGTGCACGAGCAAGGAAGCGTGTCGAGGAACATTTTTGCCTTGAAAAGCAAATAGAACAGTTTGAAGCGCTTTATCTTCATTATGGACGGAAGGCTGAATCATAATCTATGAAAATATTGATGATTCACAAATTTTATTATGTCGAAGGTGGCGCCGAGAGGTATGTATTCAATATCTCAGAAATATTGCAGAAAAAAGGCCATACAGTTATTCCTTTTGCGATGGATGCCCCAAGAAATTTTCATTCTGATTATCAAGAATATTTTTGCAGTCGTTTTAGTCCTGACCAACTACTTACGGCAAAAAACTTATCTACTCGTCTGAGACTGGCGCAAAAAATCATTTATAATCAAGAAGCGCAAAAAAAGTTATCCGCCCTTATTGAAAAAGTAAGGCCGGATATCGCGCACGTTCATTCAGTTTATCATCACATCTCCCCATCAGTATTGCATACTCTAAAACAATATAACCTGCCTGTAATGTTAACGTTACATGATTACAAAATAGTATGCCCCAATTATATTTTTATAGATGGCAATGATAACCTCTGTGAAGCGTGCAAGGGAAAGCACTTTTGGCATGCAATTACAAGAAAGTGCTTCCGTAATTCGTATGCCGCCAGTTTTCTCATCGCCGTTGAAGCGTACGTAAATTACTACCTGCGGAGCTATTTTAACAATGTTGATCTTTTTGTGTCCCCAAGTCATTTTCTCGCGAAAAAAATTAAGCAATACGGATATCAAAAAAAACCTGTGTTGGTGCAACCGTATTCCTTAAATGTGAATGAATATCACCCTAGTTTTAAGCCATCGGATTATTACGTTTTCATGGGTCGATTGACTCCGGAAAAAGGTTTGTATTTTTTATTGGATACTGCAAAACAAATTACTGATGTTAAATTATATATTATTGGCTCAGGCCCGATGGAAAATTATTTGCGAAAACGCCTCGAAAACGAAAAATTATCCTATATAAAATTATTAGGTTATAAGACTGGGGATGAGCTCAAACAAATTGTGCGTAACGCTAAATTTACCGTTGTACCTTCTTTATGGCATGATAACTCACCCTTGGTGATTTATGAATCGTTTGCTCTAGGTAAGCCCGTGATTGGCACACGGATGGGCGGTATCCCCGAGCTCATCGAAGATGGCATTAATGGCTTCACTTTTGAGCGCGACGATTATCAATCATTTATTAAATATATCCGCCTGCTTGCTCATGATAATGAAAGACTTGTACAAATGGGAAAAAATGCAAGAGAAATCGCCGAGAATCGCTATGATTTTGAACAACACTATACTCAATTAGTGAATCTTTATGAATATACTCGTAATCTGTCTAAAAATTGATATAGAATATTTCTCTCGACGATGTAAAATGAATAAAATTCTTCGCAATATTTGTAATATCTTCTTTGATATATTCTGAAAAATAAGAAAAATATGTACGTCTTTCCACCCAAAACTCTTGAGAACTTTTTTATAATATGCTTACGCGACAAAAAGGCCATGATTATTATGATACACAAGAAAAAAGTAATTATAGTTTTACCAGCTTATAATGCCGCATTGACATTGGAAAAGACTTGTGCTGAAATTCCTTTCGATATCGTCGATGATGTAATCCTAGTAGATGATGTTAGCGTCGATAATACTATCAAAGTAGCAAAAAAGTTGGGGATTCATACAATCATCCATGAAAAAAATTTGGGATATGGCGGGAATCAAAAAACATGCTACTTCGAGGCTTTGCAGCGTGGAGCCGATGTTGTGATTATGCTGCACCCAGATTACCAGTACACCCCCAAATTAATTGGTGCTATGGTGTCGTTAGTGGCTATCGGGCAATATCATATGGTGCTGGGTTCGCGCATTATTTCAGGTGGTGCCCTCAAAGGGGGAATGCCGTTATATAAATATTTATCCAATCGAGTTCTGACATTATTTGAAAACATCTTACTTGGTCAAAAAAATTCAGAGTATCACACCGGCTATCGTGCTTTTTCTAAAGAGCTGTTGTCTGCACTGCCACTTCACCGCTGTTCCAATGATTTTGTCTTTGATAACGAAATAATCGCCCAAGCAATTTATTTTGGCTATTCAATCGGAGAAATATCTTGCCCGACTAAATATTTTCCAGAAGCTTCATCCATCAATTTCCACCGCAGCGTCAAATACGGCTTTGGCGTATTAACCACTGCTATAAAATTCCGGCTTCAGCAATGGAGAATAGGTAAATTTATGCTCTTCAGCAAATGAATCGTTCAATACTCAAAGTTCATATCTAATTTTTATCCCTGTATATCAAAAAATAATAAGATAGACGATAGAAATGAGTAATCATCGCTGACATATTATATAGATGAATAAATCTGGTGGCTTTCAAAATATTGGAGAAGAAAGCGGAAGACTCCTTTTTATAAAACTAATAATAGGTTCAGCTGCAGAGTATTGGTAGTCTGGTTTTTCTACAATTAAGGAGATGATCAGATTATGACCCGCGTATTAGTCACCGGCGCCGGTGGATTCATCGGTTCGCATCTGACGGAACGATGCGTCCAGTTGGGTTATGACGTCCGGGCTTTTGTCCGGTATAATTCTGAGAACCGCTGGGGTTGGCTGGAACATTCGCCGCACAAGCATGATGTCGACGTCGTCAGCGGCGATATTCGCGACTTTGACTCGGTCAAGAGTGCCATGGCCGGTCGTGATATCGTCTTTCACCTCGCGGCCCTCATTGGCATTCCCTATTCCTACCATTCGCCGCTGGCATATATCCGCACCAACATCGAAGGCACCTATAATATCCTGCAGGCGGCGCGCGAGCTCGATGTCGGCAATATCCTCATCACCTCCACCAGCGAGACCTACGGATCGGCGCAATATGTGCCCATCGATGAAGCGCATCCGGCGGTGGGGCAATCGCCTTATTCGGCCACCAAAATCGCCGCCGACCAGCTGGCCCTCAGCTTCCATCGCTCCTTCGATTTGCCGGTGCGCATCGTTCGTCCGTTTAACACCTACGGCCCGCGCCAATCGGCGCGCGCCATCATCCCGACCCTGATCGCGCAGATGCTCAACAACCAGCGCAAGATAAAAGCGGGCAATCTCGCGCCCACGCGCGACCTCACCTACGTCCAGGACACGGTGGAAGGATTTATCGCCATCTCTCAATCGCCCGCCCTGGTGGGAACTGCGACGAACATCGGCATGAACGAAGAGATCAGCATCGGCGATCTGGCGCGCCTGATCGCCGAGATCATCGGCGTCGCGGTGGAAATCGACGTTGAAAAGGGACGCCTGCGGCCGGATAAGAGCGAGGTGATGCGCCTGCGCTGCAACAATGAAAAAATCACCCGGTCGACCTCCTGGCAGCCGCACTATGCCCTGCGGAGCGGCCTGGAGGCCACCATCGCATGGATGAGCGAACATGTTAGTGGATATAAATCGGGGAATTATAATGTCTGAATATAGTATACCGCTGTTCGATTTGAATTTCGATGAGGAAGAAGAAAAAGCCGTCGTGAAAACGCTGCGCTCGCGCTGGATTTCCATGGGGCCGCGTTGTGAGGAGTTAGAGCAGATGTTCGCCGCCATGCTGTCGATTCGACATGCCATCAGCACCGCCAATTGCACTACCGCCTTGCACCTGGCCATGCGCATTTTACAAATCGAACCAGGCGATGAGATCATCGTACCCTCGCTGACGTTCGTCGCCACCGTAAACGCTGTCCGCTATGTGGGCGCTGTGCCGGTTTTTTGCGATATCAAGGGCGCCGACGATCTGAACATGGATGCAGCATTGATTCAGCAGCTGATTACGCCGCGGACGCGCGCCATCATGGTGATGCATTACGGCGGCTTCCCATGCCGGATGGATAAAATCATGGCCATCGCGAAAAAACACGATTTGAAGGTCGTCGAAGATGCGTGTCATGGGCCGATGTCGGAATTTGAAGGTATAAAGCTGGGCGGTTTCGGCGATTTCGGCTGTTTCAGTTTTTTCGCCAACAAGAACATTAGCACCGGAGAAGGGGGGATGATAGTGACGAAGAATGATGATTATGCCGCCCGGGCGCGCCTGCTGCGATCGCACGGTATGACCTCCTTATCCTACGAACGAGCCAGAGGCCACAGCACCGGCTATGATGTAGTGGACCTGGGTTACAACTATCGGATGGACGATATTCGCGCCGCCATCGGCATGGTGCAATTACAAAAACTTTTGCCCGATTTACAGAGGCGCGTCCGTTTGCGCGACCTCTACGTGGAACAGTTAACCAGTTGCGATCGACTCGTTGTGCCGTTTCAAGCGCAGCGAGGATTCGTCTCCAACTATATTTTCCCCGTTGTCCTGCGCGAGGGCGGCGCCGATTATCGCGAAGCGGTGCGTAAAAAAATGCATGCGGCCGGCATCCAAACCAGCGTGCATTACCCGGCCGTCCATCGTTTCTCCATCTATCAATCGTTCAGGCGCAAGTTGCCTCATACGGAATTTGCCGCTGACCACGAGATCACCCTGCCGTTGTATGCCAACCTGTCGGTGGATTCCGTACTTCAAGTCTGCCGGACGCTGCGGGAAATCGTCGAGGAAGGGTAGTTGGCCGTCGATTTTTCACCGCGTTGTGCATCCTTGCTTCTTACGCGGCAGTTGCGATGGCGCCCCTGACGACAGAAAAATGATTTGCATTTATCAGTTGTAATCGATATATTTACGAAAAATACCCAGCATGCGAGAGTGGCGGAACTGGCAGACGCGCTAGATTTAGGATCTAGTGTCCTTCGGACTTGGGGGTTCGAATCCCCCCTCTCGCACACGCATTTTTTTTTCAACGCCTAATGCTTTCTCATCAACCTGTAGTCGCGAAGCTTCAAGAACAGGGCGAGCAACCGGCGATTTTTTTTTGTGAGATATGGCAACCCTTTTCAAAATGAGGTTATAAAGATTGGAATATCAGATCACGTCGCAGCCGAACTGGCATACGGTAGTGCATTTTATTATCGATGCTGATAAAGTCCGACCGGAATTACAGAGCAAATATGCCGAACTTCAGAAAAAAGCGCGGGTGGAAGGATTTCGCAAAGGTCATGTGCCGGAATCGTTGTTGAGGAAAATGTACGGCAAATCCATCGAAGCCGATATCTTTGAGAAATATATCCGTCAGGCCTATGAAAAATTTTTCAAGGATCACAAGTATGATCTGCTCAGTTCGCCGGAGGTGAAGGACCTGCGGTATGATGATAATGGGGGGCTGCAATTTGATCTCCATTTTGATGTCCGGCCGGTATTCGATGTAACCGGATATGAAGGCATGCCGGTTGAGAAGGAGGTCTACGAACTGGGTTCCGATGATTTTGAACGTATGCTGCAGAATTTGCGCGAACGCAACGCCATGGTATATAATGTTGAAGGCGAAGCCAGGGCGGGTCATTATATCAAAGCGGACTTGCAGGAACTGGATCATACCGGTGTGCCCATCGTCGGCAAAAAGATAGAGGGGCAGGTGCTGTATCTGAAGGAGGATGATCCGGAATTGACCCCGCAGCTGATAAACACAAAGGCGGGCGATGAAAGAAGGATTGTATTAAAAGTAGAACGGAACGAATCAAATAGTCTGCAGGAGACAGCTCCCGAGGATAAGTATTACCATGTAAAGATCACGGAAGTGAAGGAGCGACGCCTTCCTGACCTGGACGACGAATTTGCCAAAGATTTGGGCCCCTATCAAACGCTGGATGAACTGCGCATTGATGTTGAAAAACGCATGCGGGAACAGGCGTCTATGGAGAGCCGGATGCGATTTCATGCGGCGCTGGCCGACGAACTGATCAAGCGCACGTCGTTCGAAGTGCCGCCCTCGATGCTGGAAGCCTATCTCGATGCGGTGGCGCAGGACGTGCGCAAAAACAGCAAGGAAAAAATAGACGAAAAAGAGCTGCGAGCCTATTACCGGCCCACAGCCATCCGCAATATCAAATGGATTCTGATCCGCAATCGCATGATCGAACAGTTCGATCTGTCGGTATCCGATGAGGAATTGCAACAGGTGATCGATACGTTTGCCACAGAGGGAGAGGCCGGTCGTAAAAGAGCGGAGGAACTGCAGAAAGACAAAAAAGCGCGTGAGCGTTTTCGCGATGATTTGGAGGATGAAAAGGTTTATTCATTTTTAGCCAGGTCTGCACAGGTAACGGAAATCAAAAAAGCCTGGCGCGCGGAAGAGGAACGCGAAGAACAAGAATCCGATGAGGAATAAGGAGAATATATGGGACTTGTACCGATCGTCATAGAACAGACCGGGCGCGGCGAGCGCGCCTACGATATATTTTCGCGGTTGCTGAAGGAACGCATTATTTTTATCGGCTCCGGCATCGATGATGCGGTGGCCAGCCTCGCCATTGCGCAATTGTTGTTCCTGGAGGCGGAAGATCCGGAAAAGGATGTTTATATTTACATCAACAGTCCCGGCGGTTATGTCAATGCCGGATTGGCCATATACGACACCATGCAATACGTCAAACCGGACGTGGCCACCATTTGCATGGGGCAGGCTTCTTCCATGGGCGCGCTGCTGTTGACCGCCGGCACCAAGGGTAAACGATTCGCCCTGCCGCATTCGCGCATCATGATTCATCAGCCGGCGGGCGGGTTCCAGGGACAGGCAAGTGATATCGAAATTCAAACCAAAGAAATTTTAATCATTCGGGAAAAACTGAACGAAATTCTCGCCGCGCATACCGGTCAGTCCATCGAAAAAATAGCCAAAGACACCGACCGCAACTTTTTCATGAGTCCGGAAGATGCGCGCGAATATGGCATCATCGATGAAATAATGGTGCGCCGCAGCACGCCGCCAAAAGGCAAAAAAAAATAGGCACGCTATGGATCCCAGAAATAAAAATAACCGCCGACTGGTAATCTGCTCGTTTTGCGGCAAGAATTCGCAGCAGGTGGAGACCATTGTTACCGGACCGGACGTCACCATCTGCAACGAATGTGTTACCATCGCCAACAAGATCATTGCGCGCGAAAAATCGCGACAGTCCTATTCGATCATCGGCAAAATACCTTCGCCTCAGGAGATCATGGCGGAGCTGGACCGATTCGTCATCGGCCAGGAACTCGCCAAAAAAACAGTCGCGGTTGCCGTCTATAACCACTATAAACGGGTGGATCACACCAAACCGGCCGATGATGTCATCCTGGAAAAAAGCAATGTCCTGTTGATCGGGCCCACGGGAGTCGGGAAAACCCTGATGGCTCAGACCCTGGCCCGGTTTCTGCAGGTGCCGTTCACCATCGCCGATGCCACCACCCTGACCGAAGCCGGCTATGTCGGTGAGGATGTGGAGAATATCCTGGTACGGTTGCTGCAGGCCGCCGACTATAATCTCGAACGCGCCGAGCGCGGCATCGTCTATATCGACGAACTGGATAAAATCAGCCGTAAAAGCGGTAATCCTTCCATCACCCGGGATGTTTCCGGCGAAGGCGTGCAACAGGCGCTGCTGAAAATTTTAGAGGGCACCATAGCCGCGGTGCCGCCCAAAGGCGGACGCAAACATCCGGAGATGGATTTTATTAACATCAATACCCAGAATATTTTATTCATATGCGGCGGCGCCTTTGAAAGCCTGGACAAGCTGATCGCCACCCGCCTCAATAAAAAATCCATCGGCTTTGGCGCCGATGTGGATCGACCCGGCACAAAAACAAATAGCGAAATCCTGCAAAAATTGAACCCGAAGATTTGCTGCAATACGGGCTCATTCCTGAACTGGTCGGCCGTCTGCCCATCATCTGCACCCTGGGTGAACTGGACGATGAAGCCCTGATGAAAATATTGACGCAACCCAAAAATGCCCTGACCAAGCAGTACAAAAAACTGCTGGCCATGGACCGGGTGGAGCTGGAATTCGACGATGAGGCGTTGCAGGAAATCGTCGCCATCGCCAAAAAACGCGGCACCGGCGCGCGCGGATTGCGCTCGGTGATGGAGGAGGTTATGCTGAATATCATGTATTCCCTTCCTACGCGCAAAGAAGTGGTCGGCTGCCGCATCACCGCCGATGTGGTGACCAAAAAGGCGGAGCCGGTGTATAAGAAACGCAAGTCTTCTTCCACTGCCGATTCGGAGCTGCAGGAATCGGCGGCTTAGTGAAAGGTTGCATGATCTCAACACGACGATGTCCCGGCAGAAATCATATCGGCCGGGACTTTTTTTAATAAACCGATTCGGCGTCGAGCGGATCAATGGCTGAGTATGAAAACAGAGCAATATCTGTTTAGCGATCATGGCATTGGCGCCTATAAGACATTGATGGCTGACGGAATACTAAACCTTGGGGTAAATACATCTTGGAAAGATGTATAAAATGAGGAGACCGTTCTGAAATCACAGTTCAAAATGAATCATTTACTCCGCCGGGGCAATCCGAACCATCTCGGCACCCGCTGCAGATAGCGCTGATAGGCCCTGCCGTATTGATTGAGACAATACACCTCCTCGACCAGCGCTTCAACCCTAAAGCAATAAACCATGATAACGGTGATTAGTAGGAACAACCATGAAGCCGCGGCGATGCCGGTTCCCAGGCAAATGATAAATGTGGCCAGGTACATGGGATGGCGGGAATATCTGTATATTCCCTTTTGAATGATTTGATCTGCGGGCGTGGCCAAGAAGCTCCAGGTTGCCAGCGCCAAAATAATCAATCCTGTTACAAAAATAACCAATCCGGCGTAGAACCAGATAGTACCGAGTTTCAGCGGTAAAAAAATCGAATAGAGCATGGCGATCAGCCAGACGCCGTTGGCGATGAGGGTGATGCGTTTTGCCCGGCCCCCAGATCTTGCATCAGCAGGCACATGGGTTTTTTGGCTGACGGACCGGTCGGCGAGCATCACAAACAGCATCTGCAGCAAGAAGACGCTCATGAATATCCAGGCATTGTAAACGCCGATCTTCAGGGTTGGCAATAGGGACATTCTAAATCCTCTTTGAGTAAGGTAGGTCGTGATCCACCTTACCGGTTGTAAAGCTCAGTTGATAACCATTTCAGCCAGCACCGGAAAATGGTCGGAGGGGAAACGACCATCAAAGGTATCGGACAGCGTGCCGTGGTTTAAAACCTTTATCCCGTCCGATACAAATATATAATCGATCGGCTGGTTCTGTTGCAGGTGAGCTGAAATCTTGAATCCGGTAAACGTGCCTTTCGGCCCATGATGTGGATTCAAAGAAATCGTTCTGGTGTCCGTCAACCTGTAATCGGAGATTTCTTCCGGAGTCTGGGTGATCGTTCGATAGGGGACTGAATGAGGGGATGCGTTGAAATCGCCGGTGACGATGATGTTGGGCTTGCCCGAAATGGTCTTGATTTTTTCCAACAGCAATTTTGCACTTTGCCGCCTGGCTGTTTCACCCATATGATCGAAATGGGTGTTAAAGAGATAGAAATTTTTCCCCGTTTTTATATCTTTAAACTTGCCCCATGTCACCACGCGATTGCATGCTGCATCCCAGCCTTTACCCGGTGTATCCGGGTTTTCGGACAACCAGAAGGTCGAATGGTTCACGACGCGGAATCGTTTCTTTAAATAGAAAATCGCCATGAACTCGCCTGCTTTTTCGCCGTCGTCGCGGCCGACGCCAAACCAGCTGTAATTCGGGAGACGTTCCTGCAAATCGATGACCTGACCGTACAGGGCTTCCTGCAAACCGACGATATCGGCGTGGTGAAAACGAATCATACTGGGAGCCAGGTCTTTTCGATAAGGCCAGGCATTGGCGCTGTCGGAAGCGACGTTGACGCGGATGTTAAACGTCATAACCCGGATGGTTGGGAGAGAGCCTTTGTCGATCGAGCAACTCGATAATGCGATGGTTGCAAAAAACAGAAAAATCCAGCTTATCCTACGCAACTTTTGTCTCCTTTTGGCAGTATGCACTGATTAACGAATGATAGGAAATTTTCTTGGATTCTACAAGCACTTTTTGGAAAAGATGCACCTGTTGCTTTCCTCCTCAAAAACTGTTATCATGCAAAATTTCTTCTTGTATCTGTTTTATGTCCAAAAATGTAATTGTCTGTTGAATTTTATTACTTTTTTTGCTATTTTATTGATATCTGTATATTTGAGGAGCGGCATCATTGCGCTTTCCACTGCATCCGTTATCTGTTTTTAGTAAAGAAAATCCGGAGTATTTCGATGAAGACACTAACATTCATCTCGTTTATCTTATTATGGTCTGTTTGCGGCATTGGCCAATGGCTGTCGACGTCCGATTTCTTCCCGGTTTCGGTCTGGTACAGCGGCGGCAAATCGCGTGCGCCCATGCTGTCGGAGATCACACCGATTTCCCGCATCGAATGGCTGCGCGATCTACGTCAGATCAAATCATTAGGATTCAACACCGTCCGCACCTGGGTGGAATGGGCGCACTGCGAGCCAAGACCCAACGAATACCATTTCGAAAATTTGCGCCTGCTGTGCGAACTGGCGCGTGAAGTTGGCCTGCGCGTTATCGTGCAAATGTACATCGATTCCGCGCCCGACTGGGTGGCGAAAAAGTACCCGGACGGTCTGTTCGAAGCCCAGAGCGGCGATAAAGTCAAGCCGCAGTCGGCCCCGGGATGCTGTACCGACCATGCCGGTGTGCGTCAGGCTGTATTGAATTTTTACACCGAAACCGCCCGGGTGGCGGCGAGCTATGACAACTTTTTCGGCTGGGATTTGTGGAGCGAACCTCACATCATCAACTGGGCCTATATTAATTATGTGCCCAATGTGCAGTTCTGCTATTGTCCCCACACCCAGGCCGTTTTTCGCACCTATCTGCAGAACAAATATGGGACGCTGGAAGCGCTCAACAAAGCCTGGTACCGCAATTTCGCCGCCTGGGCGGATGTGGAGGCGCCGCGATTCGGCACCATCCTCAGTTATACCGATTTCATCGACTGGAAAAATTTCATCTATGAAAAATTGGCGAACGATCTGCGCATGCGTTATGAGGCGGTGCGCAAGGCCGACAGCATCCACGTCATCACCTCGCATGCGGCGGTGCCGTCTATTTTCTATTCGCCCTACGTCGGCTATGGCGCCACCGATGATTTTCTCATGGCCGAGCAGGTGGATTATTACGGCACTTCGCTTTATCCCAAGCACAATCGCCCCAGCACCCA
>JAFGSU010000016.1 GCA_016934435.1 Candidatus Zhuqueibacterota bacterium
GAGGTGGGAGGAAGGTAAAAAATATACTCCACCGTATCCTGGAAGATGGGCAGGGCTTCGCCGAGGATGACGTCGGTGATGACTGCTGGCGGAAACTTGAGCGCCGCCGCCACGATGACCTGGTCGGTTTCCTCGGGCCAGGCGCCTTTAAAATGGATGGTGCCGCTGAACCCGCTGAGCGTGGGTTCGAGACCGGGATCGGTTGGATCCAGTTCGCAGCCGATTATGTTCATGAGGAGCAGTAAGGAGACTGCCGCCATTAGCTTTTTCATAGGCCCTCAAACATAGAGAATGATCTCGTTTTTAAAAAATGCGATATTTAAAAATGAAATGCAATATAAATTTGACTCGCGCGCTTTGAAAACCTAAATTTTTTGGTAATAATTAAAAACCCCGGTTTTAAATTATAAAACCGGGGTTTGCTATTCGACAGGTTAAGACTCTTAGAAACTATAATCAACGCCGAGTAAAATGTTAAAGACATCCATTGTGTAGGTGCCGGCCATGTTTTCATAGCCCATACCGTCTTCAGTAAGTGTCCAGGTATCGACGGTATAGTCGCTCAGGAAATATTTTTCGACCATAAGGCCGACATTGAGCGGGCCAACGGGGACGCCGAGGCCGAGCGATACGACATTGCGGCGCGAGACATCGGGTATGGTCGGATTCATGGTCTCATCAACAGCAGCTCGGGGTTCGCTGTAGAAACCGAGACGAGCCTTGGCAAAGCCGAGGCAGTATTCCAATCCGAGGCCCATGCGGATGCCGTCTTCCCAGTTTTCGGTCAACTGGGAAATTTTGTTGCCGTTTTCATCATTTATAACAATGACATCCCAGGAAGACCACTGCGTCATCGCCACATCGCCGGTGATGAGGAGTTTATCGATGCCGGTATAGGCAAAGCCAAATCCAACGTTAAGCGGCAGAGGCAGATCGGTTTTCACGGTCATTTCAGGAATATTTGGATTCTGCTGACCAGAGTAAATAGCTAACAGCTGCTGATAGGTGGCCTGATCGATGAGTTGGCCCGTAAGCATGGCGTCTAACTGTGGTTTGATCGCGGCCATCACTGCCGGCTGGTTGGCAAAATAGGTGGTAGCGCTCAGCTTGCCTTCCAATGGAATGTCGTTATAGTACCTGGCGGATAGACCCAATGAGAGGCATTCCGTCGGCTTCCATTGCAGACCGACATTGGCGCCGAATCCCATGCCATCGCCTTCCATGTTGCTTTCAGTGATGATATGGTCGTACGGTGAGTTTGCCGCTGCTCCCAATGCCTGTTGGAAACCGGCCAGGTTCGGATCATAGACAAATGGATTGGGTGTAAAATTCGGTTTACGGATCATGATGTCCGCCATGATGAAGGTCACGCCCAAGCCGACCGAAAGATTATCTCGCAGCTTGTACGCAAAAGTCGGCTGCAGGGCCATGACTTTGAGATCATCTTCATAATCGAATTCCGGATAAGAGGGATTATAGGCGGTGGTATTCAACAGGTCCCATTTTGCGCCTAGGCCGAAGGGGGCATAAAAACCCAGACCAAAGGCGTATTTTTCATTGCTGTAATAAACACCAAACGCAGGAATCAGGAATGTCTTCGGTTCATTCTCGATCTCGGTTGCGGAAGTTGCGCTAAACTGTTGCCCCGCAAGGCTTTTCGCTGAAGTATATCCAACTGTCGGCATGATAAACTCCAAACTGAATCCCGCTTTCAATCCTTTGCTGAAAACCAGACCGGCCGGGTTCCAGAACATGCCGCTCCAGTCGTTCGATACGGCGCGATAGTTGCCGCCTAAATTGGTAGCGCGTATGCCGACACCGGTGAGATCAACCCCCGCCGCGAACAAACCGGTCGCGAAAAGAAACAGCACTAATAAAGTTGTGGTTGTTCTTTTCATTTTTTCCTCCTTACAGATGATGGGTGTGAAGATTTGGTTAATTGGGATTTAGTTAATTACAGTATGAATTAATTTCATCCATTTTACTCAAAAAAATCACTTTTGTCAATAGAAAAATGAATTTTATTCAATATTTTATTTTTATGCAATAAATGATTTGATTTTTGTATCATTTATATTAAATTATATGAATTATATTCATTCCTGTTTTTTTCTGTTTCATAAATAGAAGGATTGAAAATGTATGGATGCCAGTAAACGGGAACGAATTCTGAAAGCCGCTGTCAAGGTCTTTGCTCGCTCCGGTTTTTATAATTCCAAAATGGGAGAGATCGCCCAAAAAGCCGGTGTGGCGGTCGGAACGACTTATCTCTATTTTGAAGATAAAGATGATCTGATGATTTCCATCTTTGAAGAAGAGATGGTGCCGTTGATTAAAAAGATGAAAGAAGCAATGGATGCCAGGATTACAGCGGCGGAGAAAATTCATGCCTTTATCTCCACACACCTGTCCTTCGTCCAGAACGAGCCGGATATGGCGCAGCTGCTGGAAGTGGAAATGCGCCAGTGCAGCAAGTTCATCCATGGTTACGACGGAACCAGATTCAAGGAATATCTCGATCTGGTCTCCGACGCCCTCGTTGAAGGGCAAAAGAACGGGGAATTCCGGCCGGACGTTCACGCCACAATTTTTAAACAGATGGTGTTTGGAGCGGTCGACCAGATTGCTACCAATTATACGATATCCAAAACCAAACGAATCAAATTGACCGAGTCCGCCGAACAGATCAGTAAAATCATCCTGCACGGCATTCACAATAGATAATGCAGGGTTTTTCTTATTTAGCATCATTTTTTACTTTTTGGATAGCCTCTCCACATAATTGCCATTGAAAACATTTTACTCTTGCTCTTTCCATCTTTCGCGCGCAGGAGAGGAAACTGGATTTTTAAGGTTTTTGGACTTAAAGGACGGCCTCACGCCATAAATAGGGCTTTAGCCCCCATATCAGGCGGTAGCTTATTTTATCAGAAACTACTCCAGGTGTGCTACACCTGACAAACCGGATAGGAGACAAC
>JAFGSU010000177.1 GCA_016934435.1 Candidatus Zhuqueibacterota bacterium
GCTGATACACAGAATTTTACCAACGCGTCGCAGCTGGCCATTTTCAGATCAGATTTACTTCCGTATGGTTTCCGATGGCTCGCTGGACTCATCACCACCCGATGCTCATTCTCCTGAAGAGGTTGTCTTTTCCATTCTCGTCCATTCTTCCGGACATTTTTATCTGTTTAAAGATAATAAAAATTTTCCCAATTATACAAACATTTTTATCAATGGCAGTGAAATTTTTTCTTTTGCCAGGATAGAACCTCCCGCGCGCGTGGAGGTCCATCTGGCCGGCCAGATAACCACCTTCACCATAGAATCGGACGGTCTGCTGCGTCGCAGAGCACAAACCAGCCGCTGTGCCTTTTGCGCCGCACCGTGGAACAGCGACAATGAGATCGTGGTCGTATGTGAGGAGGAGGAATACCATGAATCCTGTGCACACCTTATCGAAGAAAACCGGGCGCGCGAAAATAACCGATCTGAAAGATGAAGCTTTCAGTCGATTGCGCTCCATCCCCTGGATGGCGCCGGATGTTCTATCTCGACTGCTCCCTGTATTAATCGGTTGTGGCATGAACGGCAGTCTAACGGCTCTTGGCCTGGCAACACTGGGCATCTCCAGCCTGTTTTTGATCGATGACGACCATCTAGCGCCTTCAGATATCGGCAAATCATTTTTTGGGGAACAGGATGCCCGTAATCGTACCCTCAAAGTCCGTGCCCTGGCCGAAATGGTAAAAAAAATCAACCACGATATCCAGGCGACATGTTTCCCCGTGTCGTTCTACCATTTCCCCAAGGGATTGCTGTTAGATACGCTGCAGCAAAACAGGCGCCTGGTGCCTGCCATCTGCGTCGATAATCGCCTGGCCATGGTAATCTGCAAAACATTTTTCTCGGTAATGGGCCAGACGTGTTTCGTGGCCAGCCTGACAGCCGCGCAGTTGAAATCGCAGATTCATGTGATTCAACCGGGTGAGGGTGGATGCTTCGCTTGCCGTTATAATGAGCGCGATTACGACCTGATCGACGCGCAGGCCAGCTGCCTCAGCGGTCACCGCGAAGAGTCCGGTGTGCCGGCGCTCTCGACCGTGGCATCCCAGTGCGCCGCCGGTCTTATCCATGAAATCCTGCGTCACTCCATGCCGGGGCTGGACAAACCGCCGCAGCAATCATACCTCCTGAGTTATTCGCCCCTGAGCGGACAACAGGTGATCCCGCTCGAACGATCGCCCTACTGTCCTTACCATTTTCCCATTTACTCGGAGGTTCTGGAAGTTTCGGGAAAAACCTCACTCGGTGATCTGTTTCAGACCATCTCCCGGCAACAAAAATTGAACAAGGCGTCCATCGAACTGCACTGGCTATTTCAGGGGTCGTCACTTCACATTCAGGCGCGATGCCCGTACTGCTTCGCCGTCGTATCGGTTGGAGGTCTCTTGCTCAATAACCAGACGTGCCCGGTATGCCATGCGACGCCGATCAATTTATTGCCGGTTCAATATCGCAGCGTTGTCAGACTAACCGATCTCCCCGGAGAGCTGCTGGATATCACCCTGGAAAAGACCGGCGTAATAATAAATGATGTGGTGTTGTGTTATGCTCCTGAAAAAGAACGTACGTTCCTGATAAGAAGGAGAGATTGACGATGCGCTCACCCCAACAAATAAATCGGATGCAACACGAATATGAAACGCTTTTACGATTCACCAAAAGGCGGCAAGAGGTAACGCTGTTCAAATCCTCCGGTTCGCCGCCATCCTTTTACCAGCTGCAGTTTCATAACATACGCACTTCGGTGACCGAGCAGACATTAGAACCGTTTCCGCAAAATCCAAAGGTCGAGATTCGCCCGGTATCATTTGAACTGGCCATCAACCTGGAAGAATCCTTCCCCCTGCAAAAACCGGGTTTATCCGTCTCACCGGCGCACGATGAAGAGGGCTTATGTTTGCTTTACAATTCGCATATCTTTCTTTTTGCCGTCTGTCTTTTTTCACGATGGCGCATGCACTACTCGCTGGTCGATGTAGTATGTCGGTTGTACAACATCCTGACTTATAATCATAATCTGGTCAATCTGGATCGCCTGGATGTGTTGAATCCGCGGGCGCTGGCATGGTATAAAGAGCAGGCGCATGGCCAGCCGGACCTGTTCCCGCTGGCTTCCGCCATGACCAACACTCTGGATGCACCGGATGTAAGTAAACGTCATTTTCAATTCATTGATTTGCAGCAGGAGTCGTAGATGGCATCGGAGGCCATTATCATAAATCGCGGCCGCGACCGCACCTCATTGAACGCCTGGTATCCGTTATCCAGTAAAATCGAGGCCGGTGATCTTTTACAAATCAACCGCACTAGCCCGATAAGATTCGGCGCCAGTCTCGACGGCAAACGAGGATTCCTGGGCATCGATTTCTCCGCCGTGTCACCGCAGGCGGTGATGGATGCCGGACGGAAAAAATTGGCCTGGTGCCTCAAATCGGCATCATCCGGTCGCATCTTTAAAACGGCAAAAAACAGGGACGGGGATCAGCAGGCTGACCGTGTGACCATCGGCACCCGGACCATGACGCGAACCAGAAACGGCGAGGGCTGGACGACCTGGACGTTTCCCCTCACAAAGTGCCGGGTAGAACATGCGCAAATCCCCGTAATTCAGCTGGCGGTTTCGCACTATGCCTGTTTTCTTAATACCCGGTTGTATTTCGGCAGTCTGTTCTACAGTGAACCATGCGGCTGGGGATTCTCGATGAGTTTGCCAGATGAAACCGATGCCGCCTTACGCGAACGCATGCTGCTTCGTTTTGATCAGCTTGGCCAAACCTTTATTCAATTGCTTTGGCCGAATATTTTGGCTCTTTATGAAGAGCGGTTGGCCCGGGAATTCAATGACCGTAACGGACTAACGGGTTGATTGCCATTTACTGGAAAGGAGGTGATTGTTTTGAACACGCTGCAATTTAAAGTTGCGCGAGTGAACCAGCGGCAACAGGCCAAAAGGGTGACCTTTGATTTGGAAGACAAGCCCACCGGGGCTGATTTCAAAAACGAACTCATCGACCAGCTCGGGATCGAAATCCCGAAATCGGAATCGCTTCGCGTCACCAACTTGACCTCCAAAAAAGAGATCGTTGACGAACTTCCGCTCTCCGAGCAGGTCAATTTGGAAGATGAACTGGTCTATGAGACCGATGGGGTTGCCGGAAACCGAGGGGATATCTAATCCCTGATGGAGCGCCGGGCCCTGTAAGCCCGGCCTCTCCTCATCGGCATTACAAACTTGTACACGAGGAACCTATGATGACTATGAAAGATAGGCTAATACTGGAGTATTATCATCGCGACCAGGAATTTCAATACCCGGACGGCAGAAGATTCCTGCAAATCAGGCAAATGCCGATCCAGGTGGAAGACCTCGCTCGCATGCAGATTCTCTATCTGCAGGTGGCCAATCAGGTGCCGTCGGATACGGTTTATCATCTGATCCCTAAAACAGTGCGCGGCGAAGAGACGGAAAAAACCACGCGCTGCATCATTCCGTCGTTTACCCTCGAACTGCAACTCGTCGATGGTAATGGCGCCACACCTGTGCCCCTGGAATCCATTACCCTCGAAAAAAACAGCCGATATCTGCTCAATAAAATATTGGCCTGTCCGGACCATCAGGATACGACGAACGATTGGAACGCGCTGCGCCTCATCGATCTTGCCCTGGTCGAAAAAATAAATTCGCCCCCCAGTAAACGGGGCTTTGCGTTTGAATCGGAACCGGAGCGAACCTGGGATTTCGAGCCGCAACAAAAGCCCCGCACCGGCGCGCAGATTTGCTGGCAGGGCGCTTTTTCCGCTCCGATCATTCCGGTATATATCGATCAGGCCGTATTGAACGCCTTTCAACGCCGCGCCCTGCAACATCACCCGTGCGAAACCGGCGCTCAACTCGGCGGACGCCTCTGCCAGGATGGCGATCAAAAATATCTCCATATTTCCGGCCTGGCATTTTTTGAAGGCATCGGAGATCAAACACAGCTCGCCATGCCGGCAGCTGAAATTATCCATACTACCCGGCAGCTCCAAGATCAGGGCCTGCTGGTGTGCGGCTGGGTGCACTCGCACGGATTCAGTCAGGGCGCCCTCAGCTGTTCGGCCGTCGATATTCGTAACCAGTACGAAAAATATATTTTACCCTATCAGGTGATGCTCATTGCCGACACCGCAACGCTGGGCGATGAGGCCGCCGAATCCCATTGCCGGAATTGCCTGTGCCGCGAAAACTGTCAGGCCATAAACAGCATGATAAAAGGCTGGTCCCTCTATGGATGGACGGTGCAGGGCAGCCTCACACCCATCTCGGCAAATGTTTGCGATGGCTCCCATGAAGAAAGGCGGTGAGCAATGATATGCACCTGTGATTAAGCCACCCACTCCGGTCGAACAATGGGGTGGTACATTTTTAAGACACAGATGCATGGAGGATGCAAAAAAGTATTTGCAATAGTTTACTGGAATCCAATAACTATTAAAAAGAGGCTGAAGGATCTTGAACTAAAAGAATAATGAGGTGAATTCATGGCTAGCAGAACCGCGCAATCGGCGGTGAACACACCGTCGTTAAGATCGATTCTTCCCGAAGAAATTCGCAGATATTTTCAACAGATGGAAGAGACAAATAAGAAACTGGAGGAAGTGAACACGAAACTCAAGCAAGAGCTGCTGGAAATGCGCACCAATAAACCCCTTTCACTGGCGGTTTTAGCGGAGACAGCGCAGAATGACCATTATATGCCTAAAATTGTCACCTACAAAGGGATCGAAGACCGATCCCTCCTGCTGCAGCAGGTCAAGGTAGTGGACCTCGCGGGCAATCTAACCATCCTGCCCATCGACGCCAGGCTGGATATTCAACAGCTGCAAGCCGGCAAGCTGGTGCTGGTGGACCAATTCAACATCATCGTCGCCGTTCTGGATGATTTTCGCGAAGGGAATGTGCTGCCGCTGGAACGGGTACTGGACGATGGACGGCTGGTCCTCAAGGCCGGCATGGAAAACAGTGAAATCATCTGTACGCCCTGCGGTCAGATCAATGTGGAAGAATTAAAGAAAGGAGACGGCATTCGCTTGATCGGCTCTCTCGCCCTGGAGAACATGGGTCAATCGTTGATCATGGATGATTTGATTCATGTGCCTCAGGTTAAACTGTTCGAAGATTTTGTCGGAGCCAGATGGCAGCAACAATTCGAAAAATTCAAGAAAAATATCCGCGACCTGCAGTGGATTATCAATGAAGAAAACACAAAAGAGCCCAAATATCTGGCGCTGGCATTATACGGATTGGCCGGCAACGGTAAAACCAAAGCTGCCATGGCCATGGCCTATCATGCCGCCCAGGCATTCGATGTGAGCGACAAACCCTGTGTGATTCGCATCAAAGCGGCGGAAATCGGATCGCCCTATATCTGGCAGCTCAATCTCAATATCACCAATTTGTTCAAAAAAATTCGCGAAACCGTCAAACAACATTCTTTCAACATTACCATCATCGACGAGTTCGACTCCCTGGCCCATTCCGGCGGCATGGCGTCGGATTCCGAATATATGAACAAGACGATTATACCTCAGTGGAAAGCGGAACTGGATGGTTTCGAAGCCCTGGAGCGCACGCTCATCATCGTTACGCTCAACAACAAATTGCATCTGAACAACGAAATTCTGCGCCGCTTCCAGGAGTTTGAAGCGGTAGCCGAAGAAGAGGCCATTCCGCATCTGGTGGAGAAACTGCTGGTCGAGCGCGAAATCCGCACCGACATCCCGGCTAAAAATCTGGCGCAACAGCTGATGGATTACATGCATAAAACCAAATTAGGTACGCTCTATTTCGCTGATGATAAGCCGAAGGATTTTACCCCGACTCATATTTTCGCTTACGCGGATGTCGAAAAAATCGTCAATCAGGCCATCCGAGACTGCCGCATCGATGATCAGAGGCCGGTGACCAGCGAAGACCTGCTGGCGAACGCGCAGGACCTTTTTGCAGAAAAAGCCAAACGAATCTATGTGCGGGTGGATAACGGCATTCATCGCAGCAACAGCCGTCAATTTTTCAATACATTGACTGATGAACAGCACCAAAAACTGGATCGCGTGGTTATAACCATGGATGAAAATGTCGCAATCAAGACTGAAACGATAACGGTATGATGGAGGGATGCTGACATGCCAAACACTCGCGAAAATCCATCCCGGCAGGTGTTCACCATCCAGGAGCTATTTCAGGATCGCAAAAAATTGCGGCGCGATGAATGGAACCATGCCAGTCAGGTGCGCGGCCAAATCCGCATCCTTGAACAACTGGGAATCGAAGATTTGACCCAGGGCGCCTTCGCCGGACGCTTTCGCCAGCCCGTAGGCCTGCGACGTGAAGTGAGGGAGATCGAGACCGTTCTCATTCAGCGTTTTGCCAATACGCCTCTGATTCACGGCGTCAACGGCCCCGGCAAGAGCACCTTACCGCTGAAACTGGCATTCCGAATCGTCAACGGTCAGTGCAACGCCGCGCTTCGCCGCCACCGGCTCATGCGTCTGGACCTGAGTTTGCTGACTGCCGGCGCCGGCATGCGCGGTGAGCTGGAAGAACGCCTCAAGGCTTACTTCCAGCTGGTGGACGAAAATCCCCATATTATTACGGTGATCGATGAATGCCAGCGACTGGTCGGGAATCATCTCTATGAAAGCGAAATCATTCACTGCCTGAAAACGCGGTTGGGCTCGGGCCGCTATAAAATGATTCTCATCACCGACGCCGCCAATATTAACCTGCTGACGGAGGATGCGGCCATCATGGGGCGTGTCATCCTGGTGGAAATGACCCCGCCGGATGAACGGCGCACCCTGCGGCTGTTTAAAAACGGCATCGGTCCCGAACTGGAGAGCCATTACAAAATACGCCTGCCCATGGATTTGGTCTCCGAGGCTTATCGCCTCAGCGAAGAGACAATGCCGTACGACCGGGCGCAGCCCAGCCGCACTATTAAATTGATCGACTATGCCATGGCGGCA